>JBFMEM010000065.1:0-5701 GCA_040753335.1 Microcaldota archaeon | reverse complement strand
TTCTTTGCATGCAGGGCGCGCGCGCCTGTACCTGCGGCTCGCTTTGGATTCCGGGCATCGCCTGGTCGTTTATGACGAGCGACGGCGCCGAAGAGATTCGGTAATAGGTTTTGAACGTCTTGATCATCCTGATTTCCTCGACGTCGTTCGGAAACGCGTACACTCGGTAGTTCGAACAGCGCTGGCGCAGGCCGTCGAGCACTTTTCCTTGCGCGACGCACTCGGGGCAGTCGTTCTGCGAGTTGTAGAAGAAGAGGATTGGCTGGAGGTTCGAGTCGCCGCAGCTTTGCTTGTACGCGCGCAGCGTGAGGTAAAACCGCATGTTCATCAAAAAGTATCGTTTGCGCAGGGCGTCGTAGTTAGTGAGTATGTTGCTTCCCTTGTTTTGCTCCAGCTGCGTGTACACTGCGTAGGTTTCTTTCTCAACCTCGCTTAACTCGGTTTCTAACGCTGGGCACATTGTTGACGCGTTGTGGGTCTGCAGGAACAAGTTCACCAACAACGCCGTCTGCGTGCTGTCTTCTATTTCGGCCAACTTCGTTTCAAGCGAAGAGTAATTCTGGGCTTCCACGTAGTAGCCGACCGAGATGGAGATTATGAACAGCGCCAGCGTGGCCAGCGCCGCCTTCAAGTAAAGTCCTTTCTTCACTGCCATTTGTATCTACTCCGGTTTACTTCCTTAATGAAGCTTGCGCAATAAAAGAACGACACTACGGTGCCGTAAAAGAACAGGAAGAGGATAAGCTGGGGAATCTGGCTCAACCCGAATCTTTTTCCGGCAAGGCCGTAGCTCAGGTACAGTGCGAACACCCAGGGCATTACCACCACGACGCCCATGGCTATTGCCGACGCGCCGACTAACGCGAATCCGCTTAGGTCGAGCGAAAGCATTCCCACTGCAAGGCTTGAAGCAAGGTACGACGCCAGCCACGCCGCCTGCCTGAACAGCAGGTAGACGAAGGAAAAGCTGAGCACTATTCCGGCCAACTCGGCCGAGAAGGAAAAGGGGAGGATGAAGAGCCCGAAGTTGCCGTACTTTGGGTTGAAGAGCATGTCGGAGTACTTGCGTACGTTGAACAATTTGCCGCGGTACCACCGCAGGCGCTGTCGGTACAGCGCCTTTATGGTGTCGGGAACGTCGGTATGCACTATTGACTGCGGCGAGTACGCAATTCGAAAGCCGTGCTTGCGCAGCCGCCAAGCCATTTCCAGGTCTTCGGTAATGTTTTGCTCGTCGTAGCCCCCGACTTTATGGAACGCGGTTTTCCTGAAGATCGTCGTCGGCCCGGGAGTTACGAAGATGGCGTCGAGAAAGTGCGTGGCGAGCGCGGCAAAGCCGAAGCCCGTGTAGTACTCGATTTCCTGGACTTTCCTGAGAAGCGACTTGGGGTTGGCGACTTTGATGAAGCACGTCGTCGCCCCAACGCGGTCGTCTTCAAGAATCGAGTCGACGGCGTGCCTGAACGCGCTTTTGTCGACGTACGAGTCGGCGTCCACGCACGCGATTATCTTTCCTTTGGCGAATTTTGCGCCGTAGTTTAACGCGGTTGCCTTGCCTACCTTTTTTGAAACGAGGACGTGGATTCCCTTGATTTTCTTCAGCACTTGCAGGGTGTTGTCCGTGCTGGCGTTTTCAACCGCGATTACTTCGATTCCGCCGGGGTAATCGGATTTCTTGACGTGCTCGACTGCCTTTCCAATGGTTTCCGCCGCGTTGTGAACCGGAAGAATCACGGTGATGAGGGGATATTTTTTTCTCGCCGTTTTTTTCCCTGGCTTTTTCTCGAAGAAGGCGAAAAGCATTACCAGCGTAACGAGGAGGAGGACGAGGTTGGGCGCCAGCATCACCCAAAAATAGCCCACTCTGGATATCGAGAAGAAAATCACGGCGGCTATCGCTATTAAGACTAGCGCGGTTACGAGGGGACGGGGTTCTCCGCTCTTTATTTCAAGACTCATGCCTGACCAGTTGCAAAGAATAGGCGGGCAATCGGTTTTAATACGGACGGCTTTTTGGCGGCCTAGCTTACTTTGATTAAGTAAGCTGCGTCGGCGTAGGCGTCGCAGCCGCCGGCCGGCTCGCCTATAATTAAGATTATGCATGAAGGAGTTGAAAGGGTTATCGGCGTCGCCACTGTCGTCCACGACGTGCTTGAAGTTGACGAGTACCCGGGGTCGATGGCATAGGCTTGGCACACGCCGCCAACGAAGCTGGTGTTCCAAAAGCCGACGGCTATTCCGCAGCTGCCGTTGGTTTTCGCCTTCATTCCCGCGACGTACGCTCCGCTCACGTTTTCGAAGGCTGTCGAGTAGTTGATGTGAGCACTTGCGTTGAACGTCGCTGACCACGTGCCGTCGGCGCGCGTTGTGTTCGTGCGGTTGATGGCCGCGGCGTCGCTGACGTTCCACCCTATTGCCAAGTCGCTTTCGAAACTCGGGTTGTTGACGAGGAGATTGGGCAAGCAACTTCCGTTTGTTTCATAACAAGCGTACCCGCTGGGACACGGAATGCCCACGTCGCACATTGCGCTTATTGTCGTGTTCCACTGCTGCATGCCGGTTTGAGTGGTTTCCGCGCCGCCGAAGAGAATGTTGGTTCTAACGATTATGATTCCAATCACTATCAAGAACAGGACGGCGCCGAGCAACAGAATGTACTCGAGCGAGCCCTGCGCCTTTCGTGCCATGAACAACACTTACTTCCTCGGGGTTTTTTTGGCTTGCGGCTCAAGTTCTCCTGAATTTTTCCAGCAGGCCGAGCACGGTTTCAACGTGCTGGTCGTGCCCTGCCTTCCGCAGCGCTTCGGCCGCCTGCGGCGGCTCGCCGGCCTTGCGTATTATTCCAAGAACGGCGGGAGGAATTCCTTTTTCCTTCAGTGCCGCGGAGAGGCCGGCCATGTCGAAGCCGCTTTCCGTCTTGGGAGTAGAGAAGTCTCTGTAGGCGTAAGAACCTTCTTTGTTTTCGACTCCCGCTTGCTGCGTGCCTGCGGCCTTGCGTTTCACTGCCTCGAGCACGGCGGGGGCCGCGGAATGCAGTTTTTCGATCAGCGCGGTTTGAGTGCTTGCTTTTTCAGCCAACTGGGGGTGGTTTGGCGCGGTTGCTTCGTTAACCACTGCCTTGTTGTCGGCGTGCGTCACGGCTAGCATGAGCCTGAAGTTTTCCTCGAGTCCTTCGGGAGTGTGGCTGCCTGGAATTTGCTTTACTCCACCAACGAATTTTTCGAACGCGGCCAGTTCCTTGCCGCTTATCTTCCCGTTTTTCTCGAGCGCCTGGAACGGAACCGTCAAGTTCAGGGCATCGGCGTGTAATTCAACTATTTTTTCGACTGCAGTGCGTTCGTCGGGCGTCAAGTCGAATTTCTGCAGTATTTCGCGAGCGATTTCCGCGCTTTTTTGCTCGTGGCCGACGTACTGCATCTGCCCGGGTTCCTTGGGGTGGGGCTTGCCGCCTTCAGGGTGAGCTTTGCCGACGTCGTGCAGCTTGGCCGCCAGCAGCACGAGGCTGCGTTTTCTTTGGGAAAGCGACTGCACGAATGGATGGGCTTGCAGGTGTCGCACCATCTCGAGCGTGTGCTCGTCGGCCGGCAGCGAGTGGTACTTCGTGCGCTGGTCCATTCCCTCCAGCTTGCCTACGGTGTCGGGAAACAAGTGCGCGAGCGTCCTGAAGTGCAGGTCCGCCGAAAGAAGTTCTCCGCGCGCAAGCGTTGCTTTCGCCGACTCTCTTTCCTTAACTAGTTCTTCCACGTTAGCTCACCGCCTAACAAAATGCACTCTATTTTATTAATGGCCTTCCAACGCTCTTTTCATGAAGCAATTATTTCCGTTTCTCGTTGCCGCCGCGATAGTGGCGGTTCTGGCGTTGATCGTTGCCTTGCCTTCTCTGCTTTCCCAGGATTCGACGCCGGTAACTAATTTTCAAGAATGCGCTGCCGCCGGCAATCCGGTCATGGAGTCGTATCCCGCGCAGTGCCGCACTCCTGACGGAAGAACTTTCGTGCAGGAAATTCCGCCGGGAGACCGTTGGAAGGTAATTCCGCCCCCCGAAAGCTGCAGGAACTACTGCGGCGACGGCGTGTGCCAGGAAGTGGTTTGCATGGCAGTCGGCTGCCCGTGCGCGGAAACGCCTTCCTCGTGCCCGCAGGACTGCGCGCAAGAATTCACTGTCCAAAACCAGTGCGGCGCTGACGAAGACTGTCTTCTCGTAAACAAAGAGCGTGGCTTCAGCTGCTGTTGGGCCGGCGCGTGCGAGGAAATAGATTACTCGCAGGAAAAATGGGTTGCGGCCAACCGCCAGTGGTTTGAGAGCCAGAGGACTGCAAACTGTCCCTCTACCGAAGAATGCGGTCCCGCTCCAATGTGCGCGGTGCGCGCGGTGAACGAGGACTTCGAGGCAACGTGCATGCGGGGCGCGTGCGTGAAAACACCTCAGTAGCCTGTTCGTAAAAGTGGCGTAAAACGCTTAATAACTTTGACGACGCATTATCTTCCTAACGGTGAACTATTTTGGCGCTTGATTTCACTGCTATTGAAGACAAGTGGCAGCGGCGCTGGTATTCAGAGAAGGCGTTCGAGCCCGCTGCCGACGAGCGCAAGCCCAAGTTCTTTTTCACTGTTCCCTATCCCTACGTGAGCGGAACGCTTCACGTCGGACACGGGAGGACGTATACTTACGGCGACGTAATCGCGCGGTTCAAGCGCATGCAGGGCTTCAACCTCTTATGGCCAATGGCCTTCCACATCACGGGCACTCCGGTGCTGGCGGTGAGCGCGAAAATCGCTGCAGGCGACGAAGAGGCGCTGGCGCTTTACAAAGACTACGTCTCGACCTATGAAAAAGACGCTGCCAAAATCGAGAAGATAGTCAAGGGCTTCGCCGACCCCAAGAAAGTCGCGGAATACTTTTCTTCCAAGATAATAGAGGACTTCAAGAGCCTCGGCTATTCATTGGACTTGAGCAGGCAGTTCACTACCGGCGACAGGGAGTACAACAAGTTCGTGGAATGGCAGTTCCACAAGTACAAGAAAAAAGGCTACCTCAGACAGGCGGCGTACCCCCTTCTTTACTGCAGGTCGTGCGCCAACGCGGCGGGCGAGGACGACATCCAGGAAGGCGACACGAACCCCGTGGACGTCCAGCAGTTCATTGCACTCAAGTTCAAGGTCGAAGGCGAAAACGCCTTCATCGTGTCCAGCACGCTGCGTCCCGAAACCGTTTTCGGCATAACGAACATGTTCGTCAACCCCGCAGTCGAGTACGTCAAGGCCCAGGTGGACGGGGAAACGTGGTACGTCAGCCAGCCGGCCGCGGAAAAACTGGCGTTGCAAAACCATTCCGTGAAAGTGTTGGAAAAAATTTCGGGCGAAAAACTAGTCGGCAGAACCCTGGTTTCACCGCTTGGAACAAGGGTTGCAGTGCTTCCCGCGTCTTTCGCCGACCCCGAGAACGCGAGCGGCTTCGTGCACAGCGTTCCCGCTCACGCTCCTTACGACTGGATTGCGCTCGCCGACTTGAGGAAAGACGAGAAGACGCTCAAGAAATACGGGATCGCCGACGCGGTCAACGCCATCAAACCCCTTCCGCTGATTTCGACGCCGGGCTTCGGCGAGGTTCCCGCGGCCGAGGTTTGCGAGCGCATGAAAGTCGCAAACGCGAGGGAAACGCCGAAGCTCGACAAGGCAACCGCCGACCTCTACAAAAAGG
>JBFMEM010000064.1:0-5740 GCA_040753335.1 Microcaldota archaeon | reverse complement strand
CGCAACGTTTCGGCCGCGAACCGCGTCAAAAGCAACGGCGCTGGCGCTGAGCAAAAACAGCAAGCAAGAAGGTGAAAGCGCGTTCCATGCATTGCGCGCGCAAAACGGCCGGCCGAAAACCTTTTTCAACGCCTGCGCTTTCTCTGGAAGCGGCGGGGAAGCCTGCGGAACGGACGCGCCGCCCTTGCAGCGCGCCTCGCGTATTCCTCCCTCTTCTTCGCGGAACGCTTTTCCTCCTGCACCTTTTTCGCGCGCGCAATGTCGCGCGAAAGCTGCTTCAAGCGCTCGATGTCCTCGATTCCCAAAACATAAGTAGTGTAATCACTGTAGGCAACGTTTATCTGCGTCGGAGTAGGCTTGCCGAGTTCCTTGAACGCCTTGAACATCGCCGCGCGCGCCTGCTCCAAGTCGCTTTGAGCAATAGTCTTCAATACGACCATCGAGCCGCAGGCGGTGCACTGCCGCCAGGTAGTGCACTCGTCCCACAACTGTTTTTCCCCGCAGTCGCCGCACCTGACGACCAAAGCCTTGATTGATTCCCGCAAACCCAAAAACCCCCGTTTCCCGCACCAGTATTATGCGCAGACTACAACTTAAACTTGTCGCCACTTCCTAGTAGGAACGAGTTACCCGGTAGGCGGCGTAGCCCAACGCAACCAAGACTATGGCGGCGATCAAGTGCCACCGGTACTGGTATACTTGTTCGGCGGCAAAGTCGGCGAGCTTGCCCATGGCCTCGCCAACCGCCTCCACTCCCCGCGACAAAACGCTTTCCTCCCCTTGTTCTGAAACCGTTATGTTGGGCTCTCCCACGCCGCCGGCGCGCAGGTACTCGCTGAAGCCGCCGGCAGTAGCGCCGATGTTTGCCTCCATGCGCCCCACGAACGTTTCCTTGAAGAAAATAACGAGAAACGCGATGACGATGACAACCGCCGTCATTACGATGATGTACTCCACCGCAAGCTGTCCCCGCCGCATGACAAAAGCCCAAGAGCACTTAACAAAAGCCCTTATTTAGTCCTTGCGGCCTTCAGCGCCTCGACGCGCCGAGTGCGAAAGGCTTTAATATCAAAAAAGGGGTATTTTATAGGTAATTTAGTCTATAAAACAAGGGTGGTAGGCTTGGAAGCGGTAGTTAGGCTGGAGGGCGCAGTCGCGGCGATTTTGCAGAAGCTCGTTGATCTCGGCTACTATAAAACCAAGTCTGAAGCCATTCGCGCAGGTGTCCTGGAACTGGGACGGGAATACCGCTTGCTCAGGACGCCCGAGCAAGTGGAAGCAGAGTTGGTGGTCAGAAAAGTTCAACGAATAGACCGCGAAATAGACGCCGGCAAAAGAAAACTCGTCCCCTTAAAGCAGGTCGTTGCAAAGGCCGGCGCCAAGATGTGAACTTGCGTTGGCCTTCGCGGTTTTATTCGAGGAGAACGCAGAAAAACAGTTTTACAACCTAGACAAGTCAATTCAAGAAAGAATCGTGAAAAAGCTCAAACAACTCGAAAGAGACGGACTGCCGTCGCGTCACCTGCAGCACGGCGTGCCGGTGTTCGTGGAAGAAGTGGGGCAGTACAGGATTGTCTTCAAACTTCGCCAAGACCTGAAACAAAAACGCGTTGTCTTCATCGGCGACCACAAGCAGTACGAAAAATGGTATTCAAGGCCATGAAGGCACTACCTCTACGCGCTGCCGGGCTCAGCCGTGCTTGAGTTTAAGGTAAGGTATGCAGAGCGCGAGCACAACCCGGCGCTGTTCGTTGCCGCAACAGGGCCGTTCTGTACGCCGCGTATGCAACGTAACCAAGAACGTCTGCATAGTTGATCTAAAATCCCCTTAGTTACGCGCAGCTACCTTCAGCGCCTCGACGCCCGGCAGGGATTCTCCGCACAAGTAGGACAACAACGCGCCTCCCGAGAGGCTGACGTGCCCAATGCGCTTGGTTGACAAGCCGAGTTTTTCGAAGGCTTCCAGCGTATGCCCGCCTCCGACGAGCGAAAACGCCTTTGACTTGACGACTGCTGAAAAAACTTCTTTCGTTCCCAGCGACAGCGACTCGCGCTCGAATTGTCCCATGGGTCCCTTGACGTAAACGCTTTTCGCCGCCCTTACTTCAGCAGCAAAAGCCTTAGCGGTCTTGGAGCCAATGTCCATGGCAAGACCAGCAACCGGCCTTCCCGCCTCCGCTTCGAAGCGCTGGCCGTCTTTCTCCCACGCCAAGTCAAGTGGCAAAACGATTTTGGTTCCGCCTTTATCCAGTGCGGCACTCACTTCAGGCAAGGACTTGGCCCAGCCCTTTGACTCGATGAACGCCTTTTTTTCTCCGACGTCGACGCCTTTGGCAATCAAGCACAGCTCGCCAACTACTCCGCCGCATAAAATATGGTCAACTGCAGCGCTTGACGCCGCGTGCTTCAACAGCTTAACGCAGTCGTCCGGCTTCGCGCCTCCCAGCACGTAGACATTCGGGTGCTCCGCCCGCTCTGCGGCCTTCGAATTCTCCCTCACTTCCTCTTCCATTACTCTTCCCGCAAAACTTGGCAGAAGGGGAGTGAATCCAACTACGGAGCAGTGGCTGCGGTGGCTGACGCTGTAAGCATCGTTCACGAAAGCCTGTGCCAGCGGAGCCAGTTTACGCACCAGCAAGCTCTTCGCATGTTCTTCAGGCGTTTTTTCAAGCATTTCCTCCGCCGAAAAGCGGAGGTTGTCGAGCAAAACGATTTTGCCGTCAACCATTTTCTTGACGCGCTTCTCGACCTCAGGTCCCGTCAAGTCGGGAACGAACTTGACTTTCTTCCTGCAGTGCTTTTCCAACAGCACAGCATGCTGTTCCAAAGGCAGAAAGTCCTCGTCGCCCGGCCTGCCCTGGTGCGCCAAGACGATTACGCGCGCGCCTTTCAACGCAAGCTCGCGCACTGTCTTCGCGTGCGCGGCAATGCGGGGACTGTCTTGAACAACGCCGTTGTCGACGGGGCAGTTCAAGTCAACTCGCGTAAGCACTGTTTTTCCTTTCCAGTCGAAGTCGTCTAACGTCTTGAAACCGAGTTCTGACAAGCAAAAAGCACCTTCAAGGCAGGAAAGCGCCGCTGGTTAAAAAGACTATTTTCGTGCCTCCAGTTGCTTGGTTAACAAGGACACCAACCGCCTTATTTTCTTGCGGGAAAGCTCTTTTCCTTCGAGTATGCGTGGGCCTATTTTCAGGCCTATTTCTCTTTCAGAGGCGCCGTCCGGCTTCTGACGCAACAATCTGTTTACAGCGTGCTCTAACGTTCCCCGCCTGTGTTTTCCAGCATAAGGCAGGCCGAAGTGCGCGCGCAGCACCGCTTCGTGATGAGGATGCAGCGTTTTTAGCTCGTCTTCCGAAGGCCGCTTGACAAACACCTTCCCTTTCTCGCGCCTCTGCAGTATTCCGATGGCCTTTTCGAGCATTTGGCGAATGCGTTCGCGCGTGAGCCCGGGGCCCGTGTCAAGCCGCGCCCTCTTGAGAAGGAAACCCAGTTCCGAACCAATTTGTTCAAGCGTGCCGCCGCCGGGAGTGCGTTGAACAAAGCGGTTGACCGCGTGCTTCAGCGAGCCCCTCTCGTGCTCGCCGGGATAAGGAACCCCGAATTTCGCGCGCACTACCGCCTCGTACCGCGGCCTCAGCTGCCGAAGCGCGGCCGCGGCGAAGACTTCCTTCGACCGCACTTCCTGTTCAGGCGAAGGCAGTGCGGAAGCAACAGTTTCCTCCAACGTCCTGTCTTCGCTGACCTGCTTGCTCAAGGAAGAGGGGGCGCGTTCCGCGGCAAGAATTCCCTTCAACACTCTTTCCCCAAGGCCGGTTTCGGCGCGCAGTTCGTCGAAAGTAGGAATTCGCCCCCGTTCCAAGGCTTTTTGCCGGGCCGCGTTCACGAGACGCAGCGCCTCCACTGCGTGGACCGGCATCCGAATCTGCCTCGCAAGCGCGTCGGCCAACGCGCGTTGAATGGCTTGCCTGATCCACCAGCAGGCGTACGTCGAAAACTTGTAGCCCCGTTCCGGCTCGAATTTTTCAGCCGCTTTCATGAGCCCGATGTTGCCTTCCTGAACCAAGTCAAGAAAATCTATTCCCGGCCGCACATACTTGCGCGCAACTGCCACGACCAACCGAAGATTGCCCTCGACCAGCGCGTTTCTTGCGGCGGCATCGCCGGCCCGCGCCCTGAAACCAAGTTCCTTTTCCTGCTCGCGCGTCAAAAGAGGGTGCGAAAGCGCACTCCGGAAGTAAATGCGTTCGGCGTCAAGCCTAAGCCCGCGCTCGAACTTCCCTGCCTCTTCAGGAGTTTCAAACAAAGATATTTCTTCCGGCTCTTCCACGCGTTCAATTGGAGCAACGGGCTTGGGTGCGGCCCCAGGTTTTTCAGGCCTCGGCTTTTTGCGCGCTGGCTTCGGAACTGCTTCAAGGCGCTTGAATCCTCGTTGACTCAACCATTTTTGCACGAATTCGCGCGAGCGGCCGAGGTGAGAAAAAGTAATAGGTGCGTTAGCTTCAATGAATAACGCCGCGTTGCCCAGCATTGGTGCTGGAGGACGCTTCTCGCGCTTCAAGCGAGCAACCATCCCGCGCGGCATGCCCACCTCCCTTAGTTTCCGCCAGGCAACGGCGTCCAACTGCCCCCGCTTTTGTTCGAGTTCCGTGACCCTCTTCAACTGCCGGGAAGTGCCCTCGCCCAGAATCCTGGCCCACGCATTCAACTCGGCGTCCTGCAAGGCGCTGTGCTTGGACGTAACGCGTTCTATCTCAATAAGAAGACGACGCGTGGCGGGCTCAATAGGCATGGTCAAATAGGGTTAACCGCGGCTTAAAAATACTTCCTCTAAAATCAGCACGTCGTGTGAATCAACGCGTTCACGCGCCGCGTTGGCGCGAGTTCGTTGTACTTGCGGATTGCGTCTGGCGTCACGCGCACGATCACTTCAGCGCCGACTTTCTCCGCGGCGGCGTAAAGCCTTTCGTCCACTTCCAGTACGCCGTCCTGGCCGTTCCCGATTATTATCGTCTGCGGCTTTTCGCTGCACAACCGCCTTATTTCCTCGTCAGCGAGCTTGTGGCCCGTACCAAACTGGCGTTCCGGAACGCTCCTGTCGCGTTCCACCAGTTTTCCCGCGATTACGAGAACGTCGCCATGCTTTTTGCCGTCGGCGACCACGCAGCCGAATGAAGTTGAGTCAAAGCGAACCATTCACTACGCCGAAGGGATTAAGGCCGCTTCATTTTAAACAAAGGCGTTTCCCACAAATTTATAAACCGTCCCACCTTAAATTATGCGGAGGTGAGCGAATTGGAGGCTTTGTTTGTAGAGGCCGACGAAAAGGCGAGGGTGTGCGTTTCGAAGGAAATCGTGAGGGAGTACGGCGACAAATTTCTGGTCGTCAAGGCACCTAAGGAGATACTGCTGCTGCCGGTGCCCAAGGATGCCGTGAAGGAGTTGCAGCAACTTGGACGAAAAGCCGGTCTTGCCGGCATTTCGGCTGAAAAAATAAAGAGACTCGTCGGAGAAGAAGCGCTGAAGGAAGCAGGAAAAGCTCTGGGGAGATGAAATGCCTTACGCGGACACGGATTTCTTCATAGCACTGCTCAAAGAATCGGACTGGCTGAAAACGAGCGCTGGAAAAAGTTACTCCGAGTACAAGGACGACCTGTGGACTTCCGTTGCGACGGTAATTGAGTTAATGCTGCTGGCAAAGCGCTTGGGAATAGACGCCGAACAACTCATTGTAAGCGCAGCT
>JBFMEM010000063.1:0-6020 GCA_040753335.1 Microcaldota archaeon | reverse complement strand
GCGCAACGCGAAGCGTCTGCGATAAGTTCGTCATCCTTGTCGCCGAAACTGAGGGAGACGAGGTGTTCCCTGCTGGCGGAGACGAAGAGACTGCCTTCTGCAAGGTAATAGCCAAGCAGGCGCATCAAACGCCCGTCTACCGGAACAAAGCACGGCACCGTCTTTGCCGAACCCCCTTTGCATTTCAAGCCACAGCTTGAAAGCTCTTCATCGCTGAAAAGCGCGGCGCAACGAACGGGGAGCATCGCCTGGCGAACCCAGTGCTTTGGAACGTCCTTGACCCGCTTGAAAACGCTTGGCGGCACGCCGTGCAAGAAAATTCCCTCTGCCTCGCCGCCCAGCTTTGCTAGCTCGGCAGCAAGATTGATTTTGTCGGGCGCGCCGCAGTTGGAAGGCAGTTTTTTGGGCACGACAACGTAGTCTCCCTTTCTTATCTCGGCAGTTTTTTTCGGCGCAACCCCGCCGTTCTCGAAGACGAAGACGCTGTGGCCCGGCGTCACCCGCACCCTTCGTCCAGTTTCAAGCCTCAACTCAAGCAAGTCATCCGCGACGGGGTGGCGGAAAACGTAGGAAACCGGCTTCCACATAGTTTTAAAGTCTGAATTGAAACAAGCGACTTCAAGTCCCTTTACGAAAACCGGGTCGGCCGGCCTTCCGCAAAACGGTGGATAATAGCGGTCGACAACGCCCGCAATAGGCGCGAGCTTCACAACGCCGTTTTCCCTTACCAGAACCGGTTCTTCCGCGTCCACGCTCAAAAGAGTGGGCGACAGTTCGAACTGCTGCGCGGGCAGGGCGTTGGGGTCGAAGCGTCCGTACTTTGGGTTGGCCGCGGCGAGGACGGCGGTGCGCGCTTGGAACTGGCTTATGATGCCTGCCTTCGCCACGCTGATTACCTGCTGTTCGAGCGCCTGGTGCATGGCGGCGCGGTCTTCGTCATCCATTTTGTCGAGTTCGTCGACGCACACCATTCCGCCGTTGGCCAGCACCATTGCCCCCGCTTTGAGGATCCATCCGCCGCTGACCTCGTCTTTTTCTGCAGAGGCGGTCAAGCCCACGGAGGAAGCGCTTTTTCCTCCCACCATGATGCACTTCGGCGCCAGCCGCGAGACGTAAGAAAGCAGCGTGCTCTTGGAGGTGTTGTGCGAGATTATTCCGTTTGCGATGAAGCGGTGTCCGGCTGGGATTTCGACGTCGAAAACGTCCGCGACTCCCGCGGGCCTTACTGCCACTACGCGTTCGCTCAACTCCTTTCCGCGCTCGTGATGCAACTTCGTGCAGTCTCGTACCAGCTGCCTAAGTTTGATTTTCTTTTTCTTCGACCGGAATCCGACGTGCTCGGCGTATTTGCGGATGGACTGCGCGCGCCTTATGCAGAGATTGTTTCCGTTCAAGTGCGCGTGGACCGCGAAGCGCAGCAAGAGCATTTGCACGTCACGCAACAGTTCGATGCTCGACGACTTGAGTTGAATGGAGCGCTTGCCGCGGCCGTGGGAGAACACGCATCCGTCGGCGTCGAACAACCACGCAAGAAACTCCGCGGCGACTTTGTTGCCTGAGCGCATCACGATTTTTGGAACGCGTTTTTCGCGCAGGAACTGCAGGTTTGCAGCTGCGTCGACGCTGTGAAGCGCAAGGACTGTCATCATCTGCCGGTTAGGCCGTTTTCTTGTCTGTACTTTGGCTTCGGTTCCGAAGCAGTGCCTCAACGATTTTTGCACGAGCGGAATTAGATCTTGCTCTTCGGGGTTGAATATGAGGCCGAGTTGAGTGCGCGTGACCCACCCGTCGCCGACTGCGTAGCCCAAGAGGCCTGCCAGGGGGGTGTCAAGGAGTTTCGGAAGGCGGATTTTGCTTCTCGGGCCGAAAGTATATGGCTGGGGCTTCCAATCCGTTTCCAGCAGCCTCGTTATGGCGCAGGGAATCCACGGAACTGTTGCAACGCGTTCGCCGACCTTGATTTGATCGAGGCGCTTCCACTTCCGCTCTCTCTTGTGGATGGTCAGCAGAGGGTGGTTGAACGTGCCCTTGATGCTCTTGCCGGAATCAGTGATGATTTCCATTATCAGCTGTTGCGGATAGGAGTGGAAGACGGTGGCGGTGTCGCGTTTGTAGCCCTGGCCCGTCAGCAGCGGAAGGCTTATTTCCTGCAGGTGGCGTTCTCCGAGGTCGGCAATGCGTTCTATGGCGCCGTTGCCCATCACGACTCGCTCGTCCGCCACGAGGCAACCAGGATCGCCGATCAACAACGCGTGCAGGTCGCTGCGAATGCGTTGGCCGTCGGGCAAAAACTTGTTTGGCGTGCCTCCGAAGAGCTGGAGGGCGATGGCTTGCTTCATTTCGTCGTAGCCGAAGACGCCGGGTGCAATGCTTTTCACTATTTTTTCGTAAAGCCGCTTGTCCTTCGACAACTCGAGTATCTTCGCCTCTTCCTCGGGCGCGATTTCCAGGGCCTCGAAGTCCTCTTCCTTCTTCTCCAAGTGCACGACGTCAAGGAACTTGGCGTACACGCTGCTGCGGCCCTTTCCTTCCTTGACCGGCCGCAGGCGGAGGATTCCGGTTACCGTGATTTTTTCGCCGGGCGCGATTTGGTTTACGATGTCGTCCTCCATCCATAGTTCTACGTGCGTCGTCGGCACGTTGCCCCGCAGGTTTTCGACGAGGTCCTGCATGTTGGCGCGCTGGACGTTCACGAAGTCGCTTGATTCCTCGACGAGCTTGAAGTTGCTGCGGCCGCACTGGCAGGCGCGGGGTTGTTTTATGGCGTGCTTGTCGGTCGCGGTCTTGATTCTGTGCTCGCAGTGCAGGCATTCCCACACCGCGGTCTTCATGCGGGGGCTTATTTGAGTGATCCAGCTGATTACGCCGTCCGCCTTGACGAGCTTGTTCAAGTGCTCGGAGCCCAGGAACTGGACGGTCGTCTGGGGAGTGCGGAGGTTGCATACGCGGACGTGGGGACGGAACTTCTTGGCTTCAGGCGAGGCGAGGAGGGAGGCGAAACGCGAGTTTTCCAACGCTTTTTCCGCCTGCGCGAGGTGCTCGTCCGGGTTTTCGGCCAGGCCGTCGGCCAAGTCGGGATTGAATTCCTCGAGCTTGCGGAAGTCGATTTCCACGCTGCGCTTCTCGGGGTACGCCGCCGCTACTTCGGAGACCTCGCGCTCCATCGCGGACTCGAAAAACTGTTCGAAAGCACTTGAAACGTCTTCTTCCATTTTTCCTTCCCACCACTACACCAATGGAAGCAGCAGCGCACTCCTTTTCGTGTACGCGCAACTATTTATTTCCAGTGCCTATTTATTTGTGTCAGTGGAAGAAGGGGAAGTGAGGGGTTTTGGCGAAGGACTTGGCTGAAATCGGGGCGAAGCTCGAGGACCTGGACCGCAAGCTCGAGCGCTTCGAGGCATTCGAGGAAAAAGTCGACAAGGTCGTCGCGGAAAACCTGCAGGAACTCCGCTTCCTGTGCTACGCCCTGCTCGTCATGCTGGCGATAATATTCTTTTTCTTCGCGGGAACGGCGCTGAAGCAGCTGGGTTTCTAGCCCTCGCCTTCGTACACCCTTCCTAGAATTCGGTGGCCCATTACGTCCATGTACTGGATTTCCTTTCCCGCCTCTATTTCAGCGGCCATTTCCTGCGGAATCGGGACCTCGAAGGTTTCGTAGGAACTCAAGTCCATCAACTGCGCCGTGTTGCCGGTGACGGAAACGATTTGGGCCCTTTTTCTTTCGACTATCGGGACTTCCACGTCCCCGTCGGACGGCTTCATTAAAGTATGCTTGCTTTCATCCACCAGGCTTATTGCGACCACGTTTATCTTGGCCGCGCCGTGCTTGCCCGGCTTGCTCTTGTCCATGCTCACGACCCGGCAGGGGTGGTCGTCGATTATGACGTACTTTCCTATCTTCAAGTCCCCCATTTGAGCGAAAATCCTGTCAACTCCCATTTCTCAAAACACCTTCAAATAATTGAGTAAAAGCGAGTAGACTAGGCGAAAATACATTTAAACCCTTTGCCCGCCAGTAATTCTCGGCATGAAAACGAAAGCCGTCAAAAAAGGAGTCGTCGCAATAGCTTTCAAGGCCGTCCGCGGCTCCAGGAAATTTCTTTTGCTCCGGCGCGCGCTGCACTGGCGTGGCTGGGAGTTTCCCAAGGGAGGCAGGGAAGGCCGCGAGCCTTACCGCCAAACGGTGTTGCGCGAGCTCGGGGAAGAAGCAGGCATTCCGCGCTGGGAAGTCGTTTCAATCACGCCCACCCGGCTGCGCCTGAAGTTCGTTGCCAAAAGCGGCAGGCCCCGCGACCTGAAGGCGTTCCTCGTCGAAGTCAGGCCTTCGGCGGCCGCATCGCTTTCCCGCAATCCTTTCCGCGAGCACTCTGCACTGCGCTGGGTTTCGGCCGGGCGGGCGCTGCGCATGCTTTTATGGCGCGACGCAAGAAAATTGTTTGAGGAGGCCTTGGATGAAGTTCGTTGACGCCCACTGCCACTTGCTTCACGAAAAATTCGCTTCCGACCTGCCGCAGGTGCTGGAGCGCGCCAGGAAGGCGGACGTGCTGCGGGTCTACTGCGTTTCCGGCCTTCTGGCGCACGACGTGGAAGTACTCGAGCTCGCGGCGCGGCATCCCCAATTCATTTTTCCGGTCATCGGCGCCAGCCCCCACGACGCGCCGCGAATGACGGGAGACGAGCTGGAGCAAGAGCTGGCGTTGATCGAACAAAACGCGGCCCGCATTGCCGCAGTCGGGGAAATCGGTTTCGAGTTCCACTACTTCACTGAAGACGAGGAGAGGCGCGCGCAGTACAAGGTCTTCCGCGCGCAACTCGAGCTCGCGGAGTCCTTGGACAAGCCGGTTGTAATCCACTCGCGCGAGGCATCGGTGCAGACGCTCGCCGAACTCGCTTCTTTCAAGGGAAGGGTGATGCTTCACTGCTGCAGCGACCCCCTCCTCGCGGAAGAGGGCGTGAAGAGGGGCTGGCTGGTGTCGCAACCAACGCTTAAAAGCAGGATTCGGGAAAAAATTATGGAGGCAACGCCGTTGGAGCGGCTGTGCTGCGAGACGGACGCGCCGCTTCTCTCGCCGGTTCCGAGGCAGAGGAACGAGCCCGCCAACGTGCGCTTGGTTTACGAGGAAGTGGCGCGCGTCAAGAAAAAAGACTTGCAGGAAGTTTCGCTCAGGATATTCGAGAACATAAAAGAGTTTTTCGGGGGATAGGCGGCTATGGCTGTTTTGGACAAGTTGAGGGACGCTTTCGCCAAGAAAAGCGAGAAAAACATCGCTTGCTTCGTCGACGGACCCAACATAATGCGCAAGGAACTCGGCATAGACTTGGACAAGGTCAAGAAAAAGCTCATGAAGCACGGCAGGCTCAAGGTAGCCAAGGTTTTCCTCGACCAATTCGCTTCCGACAAGCTCATTGAAGCGGTCGCCAACCAAGGCTTCGAAGTGGTGATAGTGCCGAGCGACGTCGACGTCGCGATGGCCGTCGACGCCACGCAGTACGTCTTCAACGACAAAATCGACGTCATAGCCGTTGTCTCGCGCGACTCGGACTTCAAGCCCCTTCTTGCCAAGGCAAAGGAATACGGCAAGGAAACGATCGTCGCCGCAACCGAACCCGACTTCAGCGCCGCCCTCAAGAACAGCGCCGACATAGTCATAGACGTGAAGGAGTGAGTGCATGCTCCCACCCCAGAGACGTCCGTGGGTCTCTTTTTCTCTAGCGCGCCGCGCCCTTGAAGGCGGGCGGCCGCGCGGCCTAGGCAGAAATCCCTTGAGCCTGGGAGGCGTTCGCGCGGGAACGGGTGAGGCGCAAGCCGAGTTTCGCGCAGGCGGCCCCGCAAAAATCCTGTTGGCCGCGCGAGAGCAAGTGCTCGGCAGGCCGCTTGAAATCCAAGAAAGGCGTTTCGTTGACGAAAGGGGCAGGATGCGGCCCGCCGCCGCTTTGTCCCGAGAAGAGTTTTTGCTTCGGCGTTTTGCCGAAAGCAGGCCGAAGTCCAAAGTGACTTCTCCGCAGGAGTACTTGCT
>JBFMEM010000062.1:0-6082 GCA_040753335.1 Microcaldota archaeon | reverse complement strand
GGCGCGCAAGCCGCTCTCGCAGACGGCGTCGTCACCGTAACAGTAGGCGAGTCCACCCCGAAGGACGGCGCTTTCCTGGGCCGCAAGCTGCGCTTTCTTCAAGAGGCGATGCTGTTCGTCCCCGAAGTGAAGAAGATAGTGTTCCAGGAAGAGTACGGCCGGCCCAAAGAATAGCTTAAAATAGTTTATGCAACCAATATAGTCCAGCCCCAAAAACGTTTTTTGTTTTCGCGTATTTTACGACTGTTTTAGTGGTGAAAAAACTCATGAGTGAAGAACCAAAGCCAAGCAAGGGAACCACCACAGTCGGAGTGGTTTTCAAAGACGGAGTAGTGCTGGCGGCCGACAAGCGCGCGACAGTAGGCAACATAATCCAGTCGAAAACCGTCGACAAAATCCTGCCCGTCGGCGACAAGATGGTGATGGCAATAGCCGGCGCAGTAGGCGACGCGCAAAGCCTTGCGAGAATAATCCGCGCCGAAATAGAGTTGTACAAGTACTCGAAGGGCGAAAGCATTACCGTGCAGAGCGCGGCGACACTTCTTGCCAACATCCTGCAGGGAAGCAAGTACTTTCCCTACTACGTGGGATTGATTCTCGGCGGCTACGACTCCGGTCCCAGGCTGTTCGACTTCGACCCCTTCGGCGGACTCCTCGAACACAAGTACGTCTCGACCGGCTCGGGAAGCGTCGTCGCCTACGGCGTGCTCGACGAGTACTACCAGGAAGGCATGTCGAAAGACGAGGCGGTGCAGCTGGCCGCGAAAGCGGTGCACGCCGCGATAAAAAGAGACATTTATACCGGCGAAGGCATCGACGTGGTCTGCGTCACGACGAAGGAAGCCAAGCGCCTGTCGCCACAGGAAGTACAAGCCCTCTTGAAACCCTGATTGCGCTCAACCCCCCGCAAAGGCAGAATGCCGTTAGTTCTTTACTGCTCGAAAGCTGGTCACTGAATGAACAGCACAAAGGAAATGCAGGAGGCAGTGCAGGAAGTCCTGCCGCCCCAATGCGAACTCACTAAAATAGAGATAGAAGGCCCCCAGGTAGTGCTCTACCTAAAGAACATCCGCGCCTTCTACGAAGACCGCAATCTCATCACGCGCATAGCCTCGCGCATCCGCAAGAAAATACTGCTGCGAAGCGACTCGTCAACGCTCACGCCGCCCGCCGACGCGCTGGCGAAAATAAAGCAGCTGATCCCGCCGGAAGCGGGGGTGACGGACGTAAAGTTCGACCCCGTCTTCAACGAAGTCCAAATCGAGGCCCTGAAGCCCGGTTTGGTAATAGGCAAGGGCGGAATCGTCTTGAAGACCATAATCCTCGAAACAGGCTGGTCGCCGAAAGTCTTGCGCGCGCCGACGAGCCCAAGCGAAGTCGAGCGCGCCATCCGCGCCATGCTCGTCTCCACTTCCGAGGAACGCAAAAAGTTTTTGACGACCGTCGGAAAAACCATGCTCCAGCCAACGACGGCCTGCGAATGGGTGAAAATAACGGCGTTGGGCGCGTTCAAGGAAGTCGGCAGGAGCTGCATGCTCCTCCAGACGCCAAAGTCGAACATCCTAATAGACTGCGGAATAAACATCGACACGACCGACCCCTCGCGCGCGTATCCCTACCTCAACGCCATGAACATGCCGCTCGAGCAAATCGACGCAGTCATCCTCACGCACGCGCACCTCGACCACAGTGGTTTTAATCCCTACCTCTACGCGTACGGCTACGACGGCCCCACTTACTGCACGCCGCCGACGCGCGACCTGTCGATTCTGCTGCAGCAGGACTGCATCAACGTCATGAACTCCGAGGGAAAAGGCGCGCCTTATTCGGAGAAGGACATCCGCAAGCAACTCAACCACATCATCACCCGCGAGTACGGCGAAGTCACCGACGTCACGCCAGACGTGCGCTTCACTTTCCACAACGCGGGCCACATCCTCGGCTCGTCCATAGTGCACCTGCACATCGGCGAAGGCCTGCACAACATTGTACATAGCGGCGACATCAAGTTCGGGAGAACAAAGTTGTTCGACGCCGCAAGCACGTACTTCCCGCGCATTGAAACCCTGTTGATCGAAAGCACTTACGGCGGCCCCGAAGACAACCAGCCGCCGCTCGAGGAAAGCACCGGCCGCCTGGCGGGCATAATCCGCGAAACAATCAAGCGCCGCGGCAAGGTATTAATCCCCGTTTTCGCAGTCGGCCGCGCCCAGGAAATAATGCTGGTCCTCGAAGAACAATTCAGGGAAGGCGAGGCCCTGGTTTACCTGGACGGAATGAGCAAGGAAGCCAGCGCAATACACACGGTCTACCCCGAGTACCTGCGCAAGAACATCCAGCGCAGGATTTTGACTAACGACTCGCCGTTCGACAAGCCCTTGTTCAAGCACGTCGTGCCCAAGGAACGCAAGAGCATAGTCGAGAGCGACGAGCCCTGCGTCGTCCTCGCGCCGTCGGGAATGCTTTCCGGCGGAACTTCGCTCGAGTTCCTTAAAATGATGTGCGAAGACGCCCGCAATTCCCTCGTCTTCGTCGGATACCAGAGCGCCACTTCGCTGGGAAGAAAGATTCAAAACGGCCACAAGGAAGTGCCGGTTCTCAACTCGGCGAACAAGCTCGACGCCCTAAAGATAAACATGCAGGTGCACACGTGCGAAGGATACAGCGTTTCTTGGGATACCCCCGTCGTAGTGCGTCTCTTCGGCCAAGTTAAGGTAGTGCCCTGCGGATGGCTCGTCGACGCCTTTGCAGAAGAAGAAGGGAGCGTGAAAGTTGAAGGCATTGAAACAGCAGCGTTTGATTCAGACGGCCGAATCTCGTTCAAGCCAGTTTCACACGTGATAAAACACAGGGCTACAAACCCGGCGCTCGAGATTACCACGCGCTCTGGCAGAAAAGCACGGGTTTCAAAGGGCCACAGCATGTTTGCCTTGAAGGAAGGCGAAATACGCGCGGTCAAGGCCAGCGACTTAAGAGAAGGAGACGCGGTCGTAATCGCCGGCAGCCTTCCATCGTCTCCCAAAATACGTGAAATAAACCTAGCTCAAGAAGTGGAGGAAGTGCTTTTGCCACAGTTCGGCTATGTGGTTACCGCCAACGGGCACAGAACCCTCATTCAACGCCAGAACTGGAGCATGAATGCCGTCTGCCAGGACTTGAGTGCCTTCGCCAAGTTTATCGGATACTACCTCGCAGAAGGCCACTGCGAAGAAAATCGCGTCGTCCTATCATTCGGCTCGCACGAAAAAGAACTCATTGCGGACGCTGCCGACGCGGCCCAACGCGCCTTTGGTATTACTCCTGGCTACAATTTTCACCCGACGGCCGTGCAAATGCGTTTTCAAGGAAAGCCCCTCGCGACTCTCATAAAGAAAATAGGATGCGGCGCAAACGCGTTGGAAAAACGCGTGCCAGATATCGCGTTTAATCTTCCCCCTGAAGCCCAATTAATACTGCTAAAAGCATATTTCGACGGCGACGGCTGCATCGACGACCACAAGAGAATATATCTTACCGCCAAAACGGTCAGCAAAGACTTGGCGAATACCCTCTCACTGCTCATGCTGCAAAACAACATAGTCGCCAGAATTACGGGACCAGCGCTAGAAAAAGGCAGGGCGCTAAACGGCGTGCCAATCAAAGACTCGCTAGTCTACCGCCTCTTAGTCCTCGGAGGCAAACTCGCGCCATCAACTCCTAGGTACAGCCACCCCCCCTTCGCGGCGCCGACTAAAGAGATAGGCCTCAGAAGCGTGTTGACGGCCGTGCGGGACAAGTCACTCCGCAAGCTCGCGTGGGACTACGTCTGCACTTCGCGCCGCAAGAAGGACCAGCGGTTTAACATCGGAGTTCAAGTTCTTCGCAGAATCGCTTTTGCGGTAGATGAAGAAAAACTATCAGAAACAGGCCGCAAGTGTTTTGCGACAATAAAAGCAATCGTCGGCGGCGACATCCTGCTGGACTCAATAAAATCCATTCAAGAAAAGCCGACAACACGATACGAGTATGATCTGTCCGTGCCGGGCTGCGAAAACTTCTGCGGCGGCATAGGCGGAATAATGCTACACAACAGCGGCCACAGCGATCGGTCTCAGTTGCTTGCGTTCGTGCGCTCGCTGCGGCCCAAGCCGGGAAGAGTTTTTACGATGCACGGCGACGAAAACAAGTGCGACGACCTCTCGCGCACCATAGGCCGCATGCTGCACACCGAATCAAGGGCGCCCATGAACCTCGACACGATCAGGTTGAAGTGAGTCCGGCTTGGCGTCGAAACAAATACGGTTGATTCTCGAGCGCAACGCGCGAGTCGAAGCCGACAAGGCTTGGGAAACCAGCAAAACAAGGCGGGCAATAATCGCCGCGACGACTTACTTTGTCCTCGTCTTGTTCCTGCACTTGATTAATGCGCCGTACCCGTGGCTCACTGCCTTCGTGCCGGCGCTCGGCTACCTGCTGTCCACTCCAACGCTTTCCTTCGCCAAACAATGGTGGCTGGAAAACGTTTACGAAAAATAGTTTACTCGCGCCGCCCCGCGATTCTCTCGGCGTACCGCGCGTAAGACGCTATTTCATTTCCGCCAAGTTTCCTTAACTGCTGCAGCGTCTGCAGGTGCCGGTCCAGCTCCGGAAAGTGGTCGGCGAGCGGAGTCGGCTTCGCGTCAAGGGCTTCGCTCAAGCCGTGCGTAACCGGCAGGTTTTTGTCAAAACCTTTTCCGTGCAGTTCCTCGCGCAGTTCCTCGTGTTCTTGGAACGCCTTGAGAGCGGCTTTCAGAACCTCTTCCCTCCGCCGTTCGGGAAGCGCTTTAAACGCCGGCGTTGGTTCGCCGAAGCGTTGCGAGAAAACGCGCATTGCCGAAGCAAGTTGTTTCAATAGGTTCAAGCGCGACATAAAATCGGGTTTTCCGCCAGAGACCGGGCCGAGGGCGGCCGCGAACGGCAGTGGGTTAGGCAAGCCCCTTGGAAAACCGCGTTCTTCGAGTTCCTTGACGTACCGCGTTTCCTCCTTTATTTTTTCGAGGAGCATGCGGGCCGTGTTTGCGTTTTTACGATCCAGGAAGGCGCTGGCTAGGCCGGGGTTGTCCTTCAGCCTCTCCCGTATCACGCGCTGTTCTTCGGGCGAAAGCTCCTCCGGCTCAGCGTATCCGCCTCCCCGCCTCGGCCTGGCGCCGGGTTTCCCGAACCCCACCACCGGCATGCCTGGCAAAGTAATTTCCGGAGAAAGAGGCTTAGCCGGAGGTCTGACGGCAGGCATTCCAGTAAGGGTAGGCCGTTCGCTTCGACCTGCTTCGGCTTTCCTAGCGGCGGCTTCCTCAGCGGCCTTGCGCAGCGCCCTCTGCAAAGGCGATTCGGCGTCAACATGCCGTCCCTCGCCTTCCCTGGGGGGCGCGCCCTTCTTTTTGCTGCCTTCCTCGGCCATGACCTTAATTTGCCGAAAATGCTATAAAAGCCCTCGCCCACAAAAACTGGAAACCAAATGAAACTCGTGCTGACGGGAACGCCGTGCACCGGCAAGACGAGCTTGGCGAAACAAATTTCCTTGGAAACAGGCTGGCCTGCAATCGACTTGAACGCACTCGTAAAGAAAGAAGGCCTCCACTTCGGCAAGCACGGAAAAGAGTACGTCGCGGACTTGGAAAAACTCAGGAAACGCGTTCTGCGGCTGGTGAAAAACAGCGGCGACTGGATAGTTGAAGGCCATTTGGCGTGCGAGTTCAGCCTCCCCGCCGACGCCGTTGTCGTGCTGCGCGCCGACCCCCTGCTTCTGCTGAAGAGAATGAAGCAAAGAAAGTATTCGGCGAACAAGATACGAGACAACTTGTTCTGCGAAATCCTCGACTACTGCCTGATTCAAGCGGAGTCGCGCTACCTCCGCCGCGGAGGCGGAACGCCGGTAATCCAAGTCGACAACACAAAACCCGTTTCAGCAAAAGAACTGCTGCGCTGGGCTGGATAAAGTAAAAGCGACTTTGTCAACTGGAGTTCCCTCCTGCAGGACAGGCGCCTGGCCTTCCTCTTAAAAGAAAGGCTTTAAAAAGGCCTTGAGCGTAAAAAACGCACTGTCAACAACGCTTAGGGGTGAAAA
>JBFMEM010000061.1:0-6197 GCA_040753335.1 Microcaldota archaeon | reverse complement strand
CGGCATTCTCGCAATCGGAAAAAACCCGGCTGACTTCTAGTCGACTTTGGCGAAAACCACTGTTTTCACGCCGCCTTGTTTCTTGGCGCACTTTGGGCAGTTGGCGTACCAGAAAAAGAGTTCCCTTGGCTCGACGCCAGTCTTCGACTTGGCGTACTCGAGTGCTTCCTTAGCCCATTTTCCCGCTTCGGAATAGTCTTTTCCAGAAAACGCTTTCGTCAACAAAATGCCGGAAAGGGTTTCGACGCCTGGGCCGCTGTGCACGGACTCGTCCAAGGCAAAAAGGATTTTGGCGCTGAAAAGCCCTTCGTCGCGAACGAGCATGAGGAAGGGTTCTGCCTTCTTGTAGTCTTTCTCGATTGCGGCCTCAGCTTTTTTCACCGCGCCTTCGAAGCCCAGTGGAATATGGAATAATGCAGGGATTTTGACGGCGTAAAACGGCTTGCTCTTCCAGGAAAGCGTTTTTCCATCCCAAGCCTTCAAGTCAATGTCCGGGCAAATGCATTCGGGTTCCAAAAAAGTTCACCTAAAGCGTTTGATTCGCAGGCTTGTTAATAAGTGCTTAGCGTGCTCTTCGACCCACCGCTTTGGGCCGTGCCTGGCTTCCATGAAAAAGTCGAGGCACACGCCGGCCAAGACAACGAGTGCGCCGCCGACGAGAATGTCGACGCCGAGGCTCGCGAACAACACGAGGCAAGAGACGACGCCGAGCGCGGGGAGGACGGGAAACCAGCCGATGTTCAAAGGCATCTTGAAAGGCCGCGGCATGCGCGGCGCCGAGTGCCTGAGTTTTATTACGGATAGGTTGACTACTATGAAGACAATGAATACCGCGAAGTTAGTCAAGTCAGCGACGACGCTTATTTTCTCAACTAGCGCGAACAAGGCCGCGAAAACGCCGATGACGATGGTCGCAAGCCACGGCACTTGGGTCTTGGGATGCACTGCGCCGAGGAACGACGGCATTGCGTGGCCTCGGCCCATTCCGTACAACACGCGCGACGCGGCCAGCTGCACCATTACCACAGTGTTGGAAGTCGAAAACAGTGCAATGAAAGCCAGAATCAAAAAGCCGTTCGGGCCGAGCGCGTGAGACGCGACGTCCGCAAGTGGGGCATTTGAAGCGCCGAGCGCTTGCCACCCGAGCACGCTTACGGCGGCGACTGCAACCAAGGCATACAATACGGTCGAAATCGCTAGGGCCGCCAAGAGAGCGCGGGGAATGGTTTTAGGCGCGTCCCTGGTTTCTTCCGCGAGCCTTGAAACGTCCTCGAATCCAATGAAGGCGAAGAAAATGAGGGCGGCCGCGCCGAACACTCCTGCAATGCCCGCTGGAGCCGCGAAATAGTCGACCGACCCGAGGAACGGCAGGGCCGCGAACAATATTATCAGCAGGCCCGCGGCTTCAATCACCGTAAACACTACGGCAAGCCGCGCCGACTCCTTTACTCCTACGAGCAAGACGGCGGTTGACGCTGCAACCAGTAAGACTGCTGCCGCGGCGACTGGCGCGCCTGCAAGCGCGTGCAAGTAGCCGCCGAAGCCCAGCGCAACCGCGGCCGCCGCGATGACGCCGGCGACTGCAAGCAGCCAGCCGATCAGGAAAGCAATTCTCTTTCCAAACGCCTTGTCGGCGTAAGTGAACTCCGCGCCTGCGCGGGGAAGCATTGACGACAACTCGGCGTAACTCAAGCCAGTCAAGCCCGCGACCACCGCCGCTATTGCCATTGAAAGCCACACGGCGTTGCCGGCTTCGCCTGCGGCCGCGCCAATCAAGGCGTAGATGCCGGCGCCGAGGATTACGCCGACTCCCGCGAGAGTGGCTTCCCAGAACCCCAGCGCGCGCCGCAGTCCAACCAATGCAATTACCTTTTTTTCAGCTCAGCATGCCGCACAGCCGGCAGCCGGCGAACAGCAGGACAAGGAGGAACCCGACCCACGCCACGCCGACCGACACAAAGTCGTTGAAAAACAGTTTGACGTTAAGCCAATGCCTCGGAAACGTTACCAAGTCCCACCCGGTAATCTGTTCGCGCTCGCCGACAGTCAAAACGTATTTCCTGCAGTCGCCGCTTTTGCCGACGACGGCCAAGTAATAAGTTCCGGTCGCGGGAGCCGCGATTCTGAACGCCTGGCGCTTAAAGTAGCTCGACTGCGTCCACGCCTCGAAAAACCTGTTGCCGGGAAACGCGCCCGAGTAAGCGAATGCAATGACGCCGTTGCCGGCCGGCGCGCTCACGTGCGGCACGCTGTCCGCAGGCAGGTCCGGCCCGACCAACGCAAGCAACGGCGCGGAGGTCTCGCACTCGCGAACCGCCGGCAAGAGGAGCTCGGCGAACACTGGCTGGCCTGCGGATGCGTTGAAGAAATAATAATCGGCCATGCCCGCCTCAAACTCTGCGTAAGCCGCGTGGGAAACGAGCGCGTCGGGAATTTGGTACGCCGCGCCAACCGCGCTCTGCGTGGCGTTTAGTTCAAGCGGCCGGTAGCCTGCAGCGAACGCCGCGAAGACAATCAGCAAGGCCGCCAAAAATGTTTTCAAAAACCTTTCGCCCCAAAAAACACGGCGGTTTAATTAAAAAACCCCTCTTGCATTCAGTTAAGCAAGGTGGGACGAATGCGTTTGCCAATCGTTTTCCTCGCAGTATTGTCGCTGGCGGTTGCGGCGAGTGCCTTGATGCCGGACTTCGTGATATCCAACTGCCAAGTACTAGGCGCTCCAGGCGTTTACCTATTGGACCGCGACATCACGGCCGCTGGAACGTGCTTCACCGTAGCCGCCGACAACGTGGTGCTCAGCTGCGGCGAGCACGTCGTGACAGGCAGCGGCAGCGGAACTGCTTTCGACAACTCCGCCGGCCACGACAGCGTAAGCGTCCAAAACTGCGTCTTCCGAAAGTTTTACAGAGGAGTCGTGTAAGGAACTTATCCGGCCAACCAGGCGGTTGGGGGCACAGTAAGCAACGTCGTAGCGGTCGACAACATGGGCGACCGCGGACTGAGGATAGACTACGCAAAGGACTTGACGGTGAGAAACAACGCGTTCTGGCACGTGCTCCTCAGGTACCTGCAGAACTCGGAGTTGAACTATAACGCCTTCACCGGAGAACTCTTTACCTTCGTGGCCTACTTGGACCACGTCGAAAACACTAACTTCATGCAAAACACGTTTTCTTCAGTCAGGGCGGGGGGAATAGCTGCTTACTTGGACAACAGCAAGTTCAACCGCTTTACAGGAGATTCCTTTACTGCAACCGAAAAGTCCGTGCAGTTCCAGCAATCCAACGACAACTATTTCCAGGAAGGCAGTTTTCCGACCAAGATAGTGGCGGGGACGAGCAGCGTGGGAAACAACTTCACCAACCCCTCTTCAATCGACGTTTCAACCGCTGAAGTCGACGGGTCGTCGAGCATTCGCGTCGCGTACTCCGTGCGGGCGAGGACAACGCAACCCGACGGAACCACTCCCGTTGCAGGCGCGTTAGTCGTCTTCTACGCGCCAATAGACTTCTTTAGCGGCACGACCGACGCCGCTGGCTACACCGCTTGGACAGAAGTGGTGAAGTACTCTGGCAACACCGCATCCCACTCGTCGCAAGCGCCGTTCATCGCCCGCGCCACTGCAACAGGCTATAACGAAAACACTACCGTCGGAATAGAGCCGTCTCCGAACAAGACCGTAACCCTCTTCATGTCGCCGACTGCAACGCCCACTCCGACGCCGACTCCGGGTCCCGTTGCAACGCCTACTCCGACTCCCACTTCTACGCCTACGCCCACCCCCACTTCTACGCCCACTCCCACGCCAACTCCGACTGCAACGCCTAGCCCAACGCCCCTGCCGCCTGCTCCAACTGCAACTCCTTCGCCTACCCCGACTCCTTCCCCGACGCCGGCCGTAGTGGCCACGCCAGTTTCCACGCCTGTTCCGACGCCAGTTCCAGCGCCCCAGGACAACACCCTATTGCTGGTCGGCGTCATAATCATTATTGCGGTAGTGGGCGGCGCGGCTTACTTGCTTGGCAAGCGAGGCCTGCCGTAAGCCGTAGCGAAAGGCTTTTCTTCCCCTTTTTTGAGAAGACCTAGCGGTGGGAAAAGGCATGAAAATCGTTTTTGCAATAGCGGCGGCAGCGGTAGTGCTTTACTTTGCGGGAAGCGCTTCGGCGTATTCCTACGGCTATTACGGCTACTATCCTGACGGCTCGGCGTACTACGCCGACGGCTATGGTTCTTACTACGACTATTCCTACCGGACGTACTATTACCCGTCGTCCTATTACTACGCCTATCCTAGCGGCTACTATTACTACCCGTCTTCGTACTACTATTCCTACCGGCCGACGACGCACTGCTCGTGGCAGTACGCGCCCACTTACTCGGTTGCAGGCGGGTGGTGGGGAACGCAGGTAGTGCAGAGCGGCGGCGCGTGGAAGTACGTGTGCAGGCGTTACTGAAAAACTAGGTTCCTTCAGCCCAAGAACTCAAGTAATCTATCTGCTCCGGCGTAAGGACTTCGAGACCAAGGCCGTGTGCCTTTAACTTAAGCTTGGCGACTTCGTCGTCTATTTCCTGCGGAACGTCGTAAACACGTTTTTCCTTGAACTTAGCCTTGTTTTTCGCAATGTACTCGCTGCACAACGCCTGGTTGCTGAAGCTCATGTCCATCACGTCGCTCGGATGACCTTTTGCGCACGCAAGATTTACGAGCCTGCCTTGCGCCAAAACAATTATTCTCCGGCCGTCTTTCAGCGCGTGTTCTTCAACAAGCGGCATCAGCTCGCGCTTTGACTTCGTCAACGCCTCCAAGTCTTTTAAGTTGAGTTCGATGTCGAAGTGGCCGCTGTTGCACACTATTGCCCCGTCTTTCATCAGCTCAAAGTGCTCCCTGCGGATGACGTGCTTGTTGCCTGTAACGGTAATGAACAAGTCGCCTTCCTTTGCCGCGGCCTTCATGTCCTTGACGATACAGCCGTCCATGTGCGCCCTCAGCGCCTCGACTGGGTCGACTTCCACGACCATTACTTTCGCGCCCATTCCCCGCGCGAACTTCGAAATTCCTTTTCCGCAGTTGCCGTAGCCGACTACGACGATAGTGCTGCCTGGAATCATGAAAGTCGTTGCGTTCATTATGCCGTGAAGCGTGCTCTCGCCGGTTCCAAAATGGTTGTCCATCAAGCACTTCGTGGGCGTGTCGTTCACTGCGATGACAGAGTACTTCAATGCGCCGGCTTTTGCCATGGCGCGCAAGCGGATGACTCCGGTCGTCGTTTCTTCTTGGCCGGCAATCAAGTCCGTCAGCAGCTCTTGCCGTTTTCCGTGAATGGTGTTGATCAAGTCCGCTCCGTCGTCAATCGTGATATTCGGCTTGACGTCCAATGCGGCGTTCAAGCACTTGTAGTAAGTGTCGTTGTCCATTCCCTTTATCGCGTAAACATTGAACCCCTCCGCAGCCAAAGCGGCGGCGACTTCGTCCTGCGTGCTCAACGGGTTGGAAGCGCACAAGGCGAGTTCGGCTCCGCCTGCGCGCAGCGTTCTTGCAAGAACCGCGGTTTCCTTCGTTACGTGAAGGCAGGCGGCAATCCTGATTCCTTTCAGTGGCTTTTCTTTCTCGAAGCGCTTGCGAATGCTCATCAAGACGGGCATGTGGCGCTCGGCCCACTCGGCGTCGATTTTTCCCCTGTCGGCGAGTGAAATGTCTTTGACGATATAATTCTCCAAACGAAACCACCTTTTGGGATATGGAATAAATGCTTGGACAATAATAAGCGGGAACAGTTTAAGACGCTATCCGGCGGCCGGCCCGCGCAAAACCGCAAACCATTTAAATAAGGTATTTTACTTAAATATGGTGATTATGTGAATGTCACTTTGTCTCTTCCAAACGACCTTGCGGCGGTAGTGAAAACTCATCCTGAAATAAAGTGGACGCAGGTGATGCGCGAAGCGGTTGCGGCCAAGGCCGAGCGGATGATGAAAGTAAGACTGTTGGAAAAGTACTTGGACCACGAGCCGTTCACCGACGACGAAATAGCGTGGATGGACGAGCACGACTGGCATCCCGTAGACGAACGGGAGTTAAAACCCGAGTTTTCCCGCGAGCTGGCTAAGCGCAGCAAGGGCAGGTTTGTTAAAGCAAAATCGGTTGAAGATCTGTTCGCGTGACTTCAATGGCTTTTTCCTTGGAGTACTCGCCGCAG
>JBFMEM010000060.1:0-6329 GCA_040753335.1 Microcaldota archaeon | reverse complement strand
CTTTCCGAAAGTGGTGGCAATCGCCGCGACAGTGGTATGATTCTCATGAACCCCCCGCTAAGGAAATCCGGCTCGAGGCAGCCGCGCAAGCAGCGCAAGGCGCTTTACGAAGCGGCGCTGCACGAGCGAGAAAAAATGGTGCGCTGCCACTTAAGCAAGGAACTGCGGCAAAAGCTAGGAAGCCGCAGCGCGAGAGCTAAGAAAGGCGACAAAGTCAGGATTCTGCGGGGCAAGTTCAAGAAACACGTCGGCAAAGTCGTCGAAGTCGACGTAGCCAACTGCAAGATCTTCGTCGAAGGCGCGGTCGCAAGCAAGGAAAAGAAGGCCAAAAAACGAGAGGCCTTCGTTGCGATAGAGCCGTCGAACGCGATGATAATCGAAACCGACAGGAAGCCGAAGCAGAAAGCCGCGAAACAATGATTACGAGGTAATGGACAATGGCCGGACACGGGAAAAGAAGGCACTTGAAGCGCATCGCGGCGCCAAAGGCCGTTCCCCTCTCCAAGAAAACGACCGTCTGGTTCAAGAAAGGCAAGCCGGGCGCCCACGCGCTCGCCCAGTCAATTCCACTGCTGTCGCTGTTGCGCGACGTACTCAAGATAGCGGGCAGCAAGTGGGAAGCCAAAAAAATCATTGCCGCGGGGGACGTCCTAGTCGACGAAACCCACGTGTCGGACGAAGGGTGCGCCGTCGGCCTCATGGATGCCGTCTCCATTCCGAAGATGAAGAAACACTACCGCGTCGTGTTCAGGAAAGGCCGGCTGGGCCTCTCCGAAATAACGGCGGAGGAAGCGAAGGAAAAGCCGTGCAAAATCGTGGGAAAGACGGTCGTGGCCGGAAACAAGGTCCAACTAAACCTCCACGACGGCAGGAACTACCTCATCGAGAAAGAGGAAGACCAGTTCAAGGCAGGAGACACCGTGCGCCTGGCGCTTCCCAGCCAGAAGCTCGCGGGCTTCATGAAGCTCGAAAAAGGCGCGCGGTGCTACGTCTACAAGGGAAAGCACTCGGGCAAAACCGGGGTGCTGAAGGAAATAGTGGAGTTCCCCTACGGAACGCCGAGCGACGTGGTGCTCGAGGACGAGACGGGAAACAAGCTCATCACGCTCAAGGACTACCTCTTCGTAGTCGACAAGAACTTCAAGGCATAGTTTTTCGGTGAAAAAACGTGAACCCAATGCAGCAACCGAGGCTCGCGAAAGTCACGCTGAACATAGGAGTCGGCGCGGCCGGCGAGAGGCTCGAAAACGCGCGCACCCTGCTCGAAAAACTCGGCGGAGGCAAGGCCGTGCTGACTAAGGCGCGCTCGCGAAACCCGACTTTCAAGATAAAAAAGGGTGAAAACATCGGGGCCAAGATAACCCTCCGCGGAACAAAGGCAAGGGAAACGCTCAAGAGGCTGTTGGAAACCATTGACAACCGCCTGCGGCCCGAGAGCTTCGACAGGCAGGGCAACGTCGCCTTCGGAATCAAGGAGTACATCGAGGTCCCGGGAATGAAGTACGACCCCAAAATCGGGATGATGGGCTTCGACGTCTGCGCGACCCTCCAAAAGCCCGGCGCGCGCATCGCCTCCAGGAAAATAAGGCAGCGCAGGCTGCCGAAGGCCCAGCGCGTTTCGCCGGAGGAAGCCAGGCAGTTCATGGCCAGCGAATTCGGGACCGAAGTGACCTCCCCTGAAACCAAGGAATAGGTGGTGCATTGGTTCAAAAACTCGAGACGAAATTCAAGAAACGCGGAAAGCGCAAGTGCAGGTTCTGCGGCAACCCCCGCGGCCTCATACGCAAGTACGGCCTCTGCACCTGCCGCAAGTGCTTCCGCGAACGCGCCGAACAAATCGGCTTCAAGAAATACTATTAGAAAAAAGGTTGGAAAAAAATGGTTGACACGCTCGCAAACGCCTTGAACACCATCAAAGTGGCGGAACTCAAGGGCAAACAGGAAGTCAGGGTGCGCCCCGCGTCGAAAATGGTGCGCGAAGTGCTTTCGGCAATGCAGCGCGACGGCTACATCGGCGAATTCGAGCTCATCGACGACGGAAAAAGCGGCGAGTTCTCGATAAAACTCCTCGGCAAAATAAACAACTGCGGCGTCGTCAACCCCCACTACTCCGTCAAGAAAAAAGAGTGGGAAAAACTCGAGCAAAAATTCCTGCCCGGACGCGAAGTCGGCACGATAATCGCGTCCACCCCCCAGGGAGTAATGTCGCACAACCAAGCAAAGCAGGCGGGAGTCGGCGGCAGGGTAGTTGCGTTCGTTTACTAGGTGCAAGAAATGAAGGTTCCTGAAGGCGTTTCGGTCGAAGTGCGCGGAAACGTTTTGCGCGTCAAGGGACCGAAGGCCACGCTCGAAAAACAGTTCGACGCGAAAACCGTGTCGGTAAAGGCGGAGGCAAGCGAAGTCGCGGTGACCGCGAAGAAAAAACCCACGCGAAAAACCCGCGCGGCCGTAAACGCGGTCGAAGCGCACTTGAAAAACATGTCCGAAGGCTGCCGCGCGCCGTTCGCCAAAAAACTCCAGGTCGTCTACGCCCACTTCCCCGTGTCGATAGAAGTCAAGGAAAAAACCGTTTTGATCAAGAACTTCCTGGGAGAAAAAACGCCGCGCGAGGCGGCGATAGTCGGCGAAACCGCGGTCGCGGCCGCGGGCCAGGAAGTGACGGTCTCCGGAAGCGACAAGGAAGCGGTCGGCCAGACAGCCGCCAACCTCGTGCGCGCCACGAAAATAACCGGAAAAGACATACGCGTCTTCCAAGACGGAATATACTACTCAGAGGACTAGGAAAAATGAGAGTGAAACACCCTTCGTTCAAAAGGCCGAACTACGGCTTCAAAAAACGCGTCAAAGAAGGCTGGAGAAAGCCCCGCGGAATCGACTCCAAGCAACGCATGAAACGCATCGCCTACGGCTACGTTCCCCTCATAGGCTACCAAGGCCCGCGCGCAACGCGGCACACGCACCCGTGCGGACTCCGCGAAGTCCTAGTCGCCAACGAAAAAGAGCTCGCGCAAGTCGACGCCAAGAAACAAGCGGCGCGCATCCGCGGAACCGTGGGCGAAAAAAAGAGGGAACAAATGCGCGCAAAGGCAGCGCAGCTCGGAATAAAGGTATTGAACTAAGGTTTTGAAAATGGGTTTGGCAACGATAAAACGACTTGCAGCCGACTTGATGAAGTGCGGCGAAAGCCGCGTGCGCATCCTCGACGCCAAGAAAGCCGAGGACGCGCTCACGCGAGAAGACGTGCGCAAGCTCATTATCGAAAGAGTCGTCGTGAAACTGCCTGAGACAGGAGTGGGCCGTGGGAAGGCGCGGTGGAAGCAGTCGCGCAAGCAAGCCGGCAGGCGCAGGAGCCGCGGCAGCAAGAAAGGCTCCAAGTACGCCGGCCAGTCCGCCAAGCAGAGGTGGATGCAGAAGGCAAGGGCGCAACGCAGGCTCTTGCGCGGCCTGAAGCAGAAAATCAGCGGAGCCGCCTACCGAAAGGCCTACCGCATGATCAAAGGCAGCGCCTTCCGCACCAAGAAACAGCTCCTCGGCCAAGTGCAGGAAAAAAGCTTTGCGGAGGGAAAAACCGAATGACGCGCGCCAAGGGACCCCTTCACGCAGTGCACTTCCGCAGGCGGCGCGAAGGCAAAACCGACTACGAAAAGAGGCTCGCGCTATTGAAAAGCCGCAGGACGAGAATGGTCGTGCGAAAGACGAACGCCCGCGTGATAGCCCAGTTCGTCGAGTACGACGCCAAAGGAGACCGCACGCTGGCGGCTGCTGACTCGAAGGAACTCGCGAAACACGGTTTTCCGGGAAAGTGCAACGCACCATCGGCCTACCTCGTCGGAGCGCTTGCCGCAAGGAAAGCCTCTGCAAAGGGCGCGAAGGAATTCGTGCTCGACACCGGCAGGCACTCGATAACCAAGGGAGGAATCGTTTTCGCGGCGCTCAAAGGCGCCCTGGACGCCGGACTTCAAGCACCGCACTCGCCGGACTGCATTCCGGCCGAAGACCGCATTGCCGGCAAGCACTTGAGCCAAGCAACGCAAGACGCGTTCCTGACCGCGAAGCAAAAAATACTCGCAAAATAGTTGGATGGTTTTTGAATGAGGGAAAGAGAAGAAACGCAACGCGCTTGGACCCCGCGCACGGAACTCGGACGCCGCGTGGCAGCGGGCGAAGTGACTTCAATCCAGCAGGTGCTGCAAAGCGGCGGCAGGATACTCGAGCCCGAGATAGTCGACGTGCTCCTCCCCGACCTCAAGGAAGAAGTGCTCGAGGTAAGCAACACGCAGCGCATGACCGCCTGCGGCCGCAAGATGCAAATGCGCGCAGTAGTGGTAATGGGCAACCGCAACGGCGCAATCGCCGTCGGCGTCGGGAAAGCGCCGGAAACGCGCGATGCAGTCGCCGAGGCAATTCGCGACGCCAAGAAGCACGTGACCCTAGTGCGCCTGGGCTGCGGCTCGTGGGAATGCGGCTGCGGAACCGCCCACTCAATAACGCAGGAAGCGCACGGAAAAAACGGAACAACCGAAATCACGATAAAACCCGCTCCGCGGGGAGTCGGAATAGTCACGGGCGAAGTCGCGCGCAAGGTGCTCGAACTCGTCGGCGTGAAAGACGCGTGGACGTTCGCCAAGGGAAGGACGCGAAACAAGCTGAGCATGAGCCTCGCGACAATAGACGCGCTCGAGAGCCTCGGCAACTTGAAGAAAGGCGGCGGCGAACAACCCGAGGAAACAGCGGAACAGCCGGCAAGCGAAACGGAGGTCGCCGCGCAATGAGCGTCATAGTAATCCGCGTCAGGGGCTCGTGCGAAACGCGCGAGCGAGTCGAGGAAACGCTGCGCCAAATGAGGCTCGGCCGAAAAAACCACTGCGTCATAGTCGACGACTCGCCGCAGACGCGCGGCAAGCTCCTCAAGGCAAAAGACTTCATCACTTGGGGCCCTGCCACGCCAGAGGCGGTGGCGCTGCTCCTCGAAAAAAGAGGAGAAGTAAGCGGAGGAAAAAACCTCGGCAACGAATACCTCGCCAAGAACTCGAAGTTCAAGACAATCAAAGAATTCGCGGAAGCGCTCGCAAGCGGCTCGGCAAAACCCTCCGACGTCAAAGGACTCAAGCAAGTGTTCAGACTCGCTCCCCCGCGAAAGGGCTTCGGCTCCATAAAGAAACCCCTCCCGAAGGGAGCGCTCGGCCCCCGCAAGGAAATCGACTCCCTAGTGAAAACAATGGCGTGATTACAAATGGCAAGACGACATCCTAAGAAAGGCAAAAAATACCTGGGAAACCGCTCGTACGGCGCCGGCAACATAAAAAACCGGCGCGGCAAAGGAAGCAAAGGCGGCACCGGCAGAGGCGGCTACCACAAGCAAAAGTGGTTCCACACAATCACATACCACTTGGAGGAAATCCGCAGCCGGCACAAGGGCTTTTCCAACCCGACTACAAAAAAACAGGGCACCATTTCGCTGCACGACATAATGCGGCGCGCAGACCGAGGCGAGTACCCCGCCTCGCCCGGCGGCGCGCTCGTCGTGGACCTGAGGGGAAAGAACGTGAAAGTCCTCGGCGGCGGCAGGGTGCCGCGCAAGCTCGAAGTAACCGCCGCCGCGTTCGCCAAGAAAGCCAAGGAAAAAATAGTCGCGGCAGGCGGCGCTGCAAACGCCGAAATGTAGGCAGATGTTTTAAAAACAAAGCCGGCCTTAGACTCGCGAACTAATTCATTAAAGCGAGCGAATCCAAATGTCAGTGTTCGACGCACTAAAGCCGATTACAAGCGTCCTCCCGGAAGTAAAACGGCCCGAACGCATTCCCGGCCTCCAGCAAAAACTCATTTGGACAGGCGGAGTCCTCCTCCTCTTTTTCATCCTCGGCCAAATCTATCCAATAGGCGTCGACCCGGCGGGCATAGTGCGGTTCGAGCGCCTCGAAATCCTGTTGGGAAGCCGCACCGGAACCCTCATCACAGCCGGAATCGGGCCAATAGTCCTGGCGTCCATATTCTTGCAGCTGGCTTTCGGCGCCAGGCTCATCAACATCGACTTGCACACGCCGGACGGCAAGAAATTGTTTCAAGGCCTGCAAAAAATACTCGCGATTGCCCTGAGCTTCGGCGAAGCCGGAATATACGTCTTCAGCAACTACATTCCCGCGGCCGGCGCGCTGCAGGGCTCGACCATGGTGCCGCTGCTGGGAAGCGTTTTCTTCACTCAAATAGTTCTCGTGCTCCAACTCGCGCTCGGCTCGATAATCCTGCTTTACCTGGACGAAGTCGTGCAAAAGTACGGAATCGGCTCGGGAATCTCGTTGTTCATCGCAGCCGGAGTGACTCAAGCCATT
>JBFMEM010000059.1:0-6422 GCA_040753335.1 Microcaldota archaeon | reverse complement strand
ACTAAGTTTGTTAGAATGCCGTAGGAATTTCTTTCTTTGAACAACTCGCAGATTTCCGGCAAAGGTGTTTTTGCAGTGCGGTGAATTGCTTGAGCGGCTTCCCAAGCGCGTTTTAATGGCGAAGAGTAGACTGCGTCGAAAACGAGTTTTTGCTCCGCGATTCTGAGGCCGGCTTCCTCGGCTTGTTTTCTTCCTCTTTCGGTGAGGGGATGGTCGGCCCAGCCGCCGAAGCGGTTTTCCACGTCGTCAACCGATTCTCCGTGCCGCAGGAAGAAGACGCGCATGCTTTTCACTCGACGTCCATTTCGAGGTCGACTTTGCCTGTTCCGCAGGGAATGGTTTGGCCGATGATGATGTTTTCGGCGACTCCGCGGAGCCGGTCGGATTCTCCGTGCACGCACGCGCTCGTCAGGTGCTTGGCCGTTTCCTCGAAGGCCGCCCTCGCCAGGACTGAGGCTTTTTCTCCTGCGAGGCCGTGGCGGCCCACGCTTTTTATGCTTCCGCGGTAGGTCATGGCGTCCGCGATGAGCATTACGTGGCGCACGTCGACCTCGATTCCCTGCGCGTCCAGCACCTTCATTACTTCCACGATTATCGCGTTGCGCGCGGCCTCTATTCCCAGGACGCGGCCTATTTCCGCGATGTCGTTCGTGGTGGTTCCGAAGGGGTCGACTTCCGGCACTCGGAACACGTATTCGAGGTTCGTTCCTTCCGTCGCCAGCACGTACTCGCCGCCGGGCCTTTCGATGATGATCGCTCTCGTTATTCCAGGAACGCCGCGGAGCGTGATGTCCCTGAGCTTGTTCGTGATCTTGCGGATGTTGCGCAGCGTGTCCACCTGCGGCTTGAGCGAGCAGCCGGAAGAAGTTTTTTCGCACGCGGCAACCGCCTTTATTTTCGCCAGCACCTCGTCTTCGCCTATCTTGTATTCCTTGAGCGCGTCGGCGTTGAAGGCTACTCTGATAACCCTTTTCTCAAAGTCTTCCTTCACTTCGGCGATTTTCTCGAGCTTCACTTCCTCGATCGCGGCCGCGACTTGCCTCACCTTGTTGTAGTCCTTTGAGTACGGGGGCTTGAGCGCCACTTCCATGACCGGGTTTTTGGGCGTCTTGCGCGCGTCAACTATTTCCACCAAACGCGTGAAGCCCAGCTGCGCCAATGAGAGTACTCCTGCGTAATGGAACGTGCGGAGCGTGTTGTGGGTTATTACGCCGTCGAAGGTCGTGAACGTTTCCAAGCCCTCTACCGCGAAGTCGTACACGCGGGGCGTTGACTCAACTAGTCCAACTGAGGTTATTTCGTCCCAAGCCACGTCTTCCTCTAGGAAACAGCGCAGGACGGCTAATTCGCGTTCGATGTTTAACTGCTTTTCACCCGCCTTTTGCTTGAATAGGGCGGCGTATTTTTCGAGAGTGCGCCTGCCAATGGCTTGTTTTTTGGTGCACTTGTTGACGAGGCGCGAGGGAACGCCGAGTTTTTTCGCCAAGTCGGATAGCACGCTGCCGAAGCCAGTGACCATTTCGAGCACGTCGTAAGTCGTCTTCGTGTCTTGTCGGGCGCATAGCTTGTTCAAGAGAACCTTCTTTTGCTTGGTTGTGAACCCGATTTTTTCTTTGAATAGTTGCGCGTAGCGGCCGGGAATCCAGATGCAGTGCTGGCCGTTGGCCGCGTGCTTGGTGCAGAATAGTCCGAGCCTCGCGAGAAGCAGTGCGATGCCGTCGACGAGTTCTTTCGAGTTTGACGAGGCTCGGATCGCGTTTCGCTCCACCGAAACGTTGCCGTCGCCGTCGAAGTACGCTGAAAGCAGGGCGGAAACGAACTGTTCCGGCGCGTTGTAAGCAAAAGCGGGAACTTTTTTGGCTGCCGAGCCCCTGCCGCAAGTCTTTTCAAGGAATTCGGACAAGAGCGAAGAGTTTATCGTCAAGTCGTGCCCGAGCGCGAAGCCGCGTGCATTGTCTTTTTCCTGCCGGCGCAAGTTTAGCTGGGAAGCAAACCGCCTTGTTTTTTCAAGAAAGTCTTCGTCGGTGTTTGAAATGCCGGTGTTGTAGCGCGTGAGGCTTCCCTCCGAGAGGTAGGCGCCGACGAACCACCCGAAGAGTGGGTCGAGTTCAAGCTCGGGAATGCGAGCCTCGCCGTGGTTTTGAACGGGGTAGACGAAGCCGTCCTCTATTTCGAAAGAGTTGTCGGCGGCTGCGTAGTGGCGCAGGCCCTCGTAGCCGACTGGAACGCAGTAGCCGTCGTTGTGGTTGACGCGCGACGTCGGCTGCGCCAGTGCTTTCTGCAGCTCGCTGCCGAACCAATGCGAGTCTTTTGGAAGAAAGTCTTCCATAGCAATGTTTTGCGTCGCGCCCGCGGAAGCCAGGTTTTTCACAACTGGAATGCGGTCGCCCTTTCGCAAGGTGCTGCCGGCGACCGGCGTTATCTTGCCTTGCTTTCGCACGACGAACGAGTGGCTGGCGGTGGCGCGGATGCGGCGGCCGGAGCGCGTGCGAATTTCGAGGATTTTATCGTCGCACTCGTGCCTGCTGCACTGTATTACCTTCTTCCACTCTATTTTGCCTTCGTCGGTTAGGCTCGGCACCCACACGTCGGCGTCGGGCGAGAGGTTGAGGACGTCGGCTTTCCCTGCTTTCACGCATCCTTTTTCGTTCATTAGGCCGTCGACGAACTCGCCTATCGCAACAGGCTTTACTTCGTCGCCGACTTTCACTATCACTTTCTCGTCCGCCGGTATTGACATTTGGGTTCCGGGTTCGCCGATGCTTTGCGCGGCCACGACTCCGACGGGTTCGCCGTAGGTTATTTTGGCGTCGCACGTCGGGTCTTTGGCGTCGTCGCCGTAGGTGAACTGGATTATCTTGCCTTCGGCGTCGCGGACGCTGAGGTCTTCCGCGACGTACAGGTCTTGCATGGCGTTGATTAGCCTGCGCTGCATGTAACCCGTCTTCGCCGGATTTACTCCTTTGTCGACGACGGAATCGCGTCCTCCTGCTGCGTGGAAAAAGTATTCCAGGGGAGTGAGCCCGTGCGTGTAGGCGCTTGCGACGAAGCCCCTCGCCTCGTCGCCGAGCTCGCCTTTCCTGAAGTGGGACAAGACGCGGCGCTGGAAGCCGGAGTGCATTCTCTTTCCGCGCACGGCTTGCTGGCCGACTAATCCGCACATCTGCACTATGTTGATGAGCGAGCCCCTTGCCTTGGACTTTGCCATGACTATCGCGGGGTTCAAGTGCTTGATTTCGCCGTCGAAGTCTATTTCGCTTTTCTTGATGTGCTTGAGAACCAGTTCGTTGCATCCGTCGCGGATTCCTTCGACTACCCCCATCGCTTCTTCCTCGAAGGTTTCCTTCACGGTTTTGCCGGGCTTGCGCTCGAGTTTTCCCGAGCGGTATTTTTCGACGAGGGCGCGGACTTTCTTTCTGCCGTCCCTATAGAGGCCGCGTATTTCCTGCCTTCCTTCTTCCGATATCTGGTAGTCTTCCAGGGAGAGGGAGAGGCCAAAGTGGGTGAGGAAGTAGGTGGAGGCCTTGGTGGTGGCGTCAACGAATTTCCTTGCTTCGTCGGTTCCGAGGGACGCCGTCGTTTCGCTGATTATCTTTTCCACGACGCGGTCGTCCACGTGACCGCCTGAAAAGCGGCCCTTGGATATTTTTATGGCGTGGCCGGTGCGGTTTTTCATCTCAAGCGACAGGCCTTGCGGCAGTAGTTTGCCGAAGACCTCGCGGCCGGAAACGGTTTTTTCCTTGAATTCGGCGGTTATGCCGGCTTGCGCGAGCACTTCACAGGCTTCCTTGCGGCCGAGCGAGAGGTCTTCTTGGGTGAGCACGAACAAGCCGCTCAAGTGGTCGAGCGTCGGCGCGATGAGGGGTTCTCCGCAGCGGGGCGACACCATGTTGTTCTGGACTTTCATGAGTATCTCGGCTTCGGTCTGCGCTTCCTCGTTTTGCGGAACATGGATGTTCATTTCGTCTCCGTCGAAGTCCGCGTTGTAGGGCTTGCAGTCGGCGACGTTGAGCCTCAGCGTTTTTCCGGGAAGGATTTTTGCCGAGTGGCAGAGCATGCTGACGCGGTGCAGGGACGGCTGGCGGTTGAATATCACTATGTCGCCGTCCTGCAGCTTTCGCTCGAGGACGTAGCCGGGCGCGAGTTCGGCAAGCACTTCCTCGGCGTTCATTGGAGTGAGTTTCTTGCGCTTGCCGTCCGGCCTGATGACGTAGTTTATGAGGTGGCCGCGCTGGCGCACGAGTTCCTTCATTTCCTCGGTGTTCCACGAGGTGACGCTTTCGGGCACGGTCAGTTCGTCGGCGATTGCCTCGGGAATGCCTAGCTCGTTTATTCCGAGCGTGGGGTCGGGCGAGACCACGGTGCGGGCGCTGAAGTTCACGCGTTTTCCGCTCAGGTTGTACCTGAACCTGCCTTCCTTTCCCTTGAGCCTCTGGAAAAGGGTTTTCAACTGTCTTCCCGAGCGGTGGCGCGCCGGCGGGATTCCGGCGGTTTCGTTGTCGAAGTAGGTCGTGACGTGGTACTGCAGCAGCTCCCACAAGTCTTCTATGATGAGTTGGGGGGCGCCGGCGTCAATGTTTTCCCCCAGGCGCTGGTTGATGCGCAGGATGTCTACCAGTTTGTGGGTGAGGTCGTCTTCGCTGCGTTCTCCTGTCTCGAGCGTTATCGACGGCCGGACTGTGACCGGCGGCACCATGAGGACCGTCAGCACCATCCACTCGGGTCGCACGGCTACGCCGAGCTGCTTGAGGTCCTCGTCGGGAATTCGTTCCAGCCGCTCGCGGGTTTCGTTCGGCAACAGCTTCCTGTCTTCCTCGTAGTAGAAAGTGGGCTTGACGAACTTGACTTGCTTCTGTTTTTCGCCGCAGTGCGGGCACTCGCCGACTTTCTTCACGCGTTCTACCGTGCTCTCGGGGGCGAGGACGCGGCCGCATTTCCTGCACGTGGCGCGCAGGAGTTGGTAACCCGTTTTAGCGAATCCGATGTGGACAACCGGGCGCACGAGTTCGATGTGGCCGAAGTGGCCGGAGCAGCTCTTGATTCTGCCGCCGCACGTCTTGCACTTCAACCCCGGGTCGATTATGCCGAGGTGCTGGTCGGCCAGCCCTCCTGAAATGGGGTAGCCATCCTCGTCGTAAGTGTCTGGAACCGTTATTTTTACGGCGCTCATTTTGCGGATCTGCTCGGGGGAAAACAAGCTGAACTCGATTGATTTTATTACCTGCATTGCAATCTCCTCACATTCCCTGCGCCTTGAGCCGGAGTTTCGGGAACGTTCCGATGCTCTTCATTTCGTCGAGCAGGAGCTTGAACGCGTAGCTCATCTCGACCTCGGCTACGCCCGAGCTCTCGCACACGGGGCAGTACCGCCTGTTCTTTATCTTGTCGAGCACTGCCAGCGAGCCGCAGGAAGTGCACACGAGCTCGGTGGTCTTGTCGGCCGAGTCAAGCATTCTTTCCTTGAGCAGCGCCGCCGCGCCGTAGCCGATGAAGCAGTCGCGTTCCATTTCGCCCAGCCGGAGTCCTCCTTCCCTTGCCCTTCCTTCGGTGGGCTGGTGCGTGAGCATTTGAATGGGGCCGCGCGAGCGCGCGTGCATCTTCAGGCTGACCATGTGGTGGAGTTTCTGGTAGTAGATTACTCCCACGTAGATTTTCGCCTTGATGGCGTGGCCGGTGGCGCCGTCGTACAGCGTCTCGTTTCCGGTGCAGCGGAAGCCGTGTTCGGACAACGATTTTTCGAAGTCTTCCTGCGTGCCGCCGCTGAAAGCCGTTCCGTCCTTCAGCGTTCCGTCGAGCGCCGCCGCCTTTCCGCCAAGCATTTCCAAGAGGTGTCCCGCCGTCATACGGCCGGGAATGGCGTGGGGGTTGACTATCAGGTCTGGAACCACTCCGTCTTTCGTGAAGGGCATGTCGGAGTGTTCCGCGAGAAGGGCGATGATTCCCTTTTGTCCGAAGCGCGAGGCGAACTTGTCTCCTATCTCGGGGACGTTGAGGCTGCGCACGCGGACTTTGACGAACTTGTTTCCAGCAAGGGTTTCGGAAAGCATTACTGCGTCCACCACGCCGCTTTCGTTTCCCCGCATTGTGACCGAGCTTTCGCGCCGCCTTTCGCTCTCAAGCTCGAGGGCGGTGACTTCTTTTAGGAAGCGCGGGGGCGATGTCTTGCCGACGAGGACGGCGTCCGGCCCGACGACTGTTTCGGGCGAAACGAGGCCGTTTGGGTCGAGCTGCGAGTAGGCTTCCGGGCCGAGGTAGCCTTGCACTGTTTCCTCGGGAATGCCGTACTTGTCCTTTTGTCCGCCGGGATAGTGGGCTTCCTCGTCGGAATAAGTTCTGATGAAGACGCTTCTGCCGAGCGCCCTCTCGACGGCCGCCTTGCTGACTATTACGGCGTCGTTCATGTTGAATCACTGGTAGGATAG
>JBFMEM010000058.1:0-6514 GCA_040753335.1 Microcaldota archaeon | reverse complement strand
TCCATTGTCACGAAACGGATTTTTCCGACGAGCGGCTCGGCCGGCGCAAGCGCTTTCATGAGCAGGGTGCTGCCGAAGGCGTAGCGGAAGGCCTTGGAGTACTTTTCGTCGTACTCGACGAAGTCGATGAGGAAGCCGAGGGCGTTGGCGCCGGCTTTTTTCTTGAGTTCGCCGTCTTCCTCCGAAGGCTCTTGGCCGCGGATTTTGTCCAACGGAACGAACGAAACGCGGCCGAGCTTGTTCTGCTTCAGGAAATCAATTGCCTTGGAAGCCGTGCGGAACGAGTCGACTACCACGTAGTTGGCGCGCGGGCCCAGCGCGACTTGCACTGGAACGGCGTACTTCGACTCGTAAGAGCAAAGCTGTTCGAGGGTTCCGTGAATGCCTTTTTCCTTCTGCTGGAGTGCCAACACGGCTTCAAGCGACCTGCTTACCTCGAATTCTTTGCCGTGCTTCAGCCTGTTGGAGAGATCGTAGATTTTTTCCTTGGCTTGCAGCAGCAGTTGTTCCTCTTTCTTCAGGTGTTCGTTCAAACGCTTTTCTTCCGCGAACAACGCGTCGGACGCCGCAAGCGCCTTGTCGAGTTCTTTCTGCGCTTCCTTGCGCCGCAGCGCCAGTTCCTCTTTTTTTCCGGAGTAGTCGATGAAGTCGCCGGTCTTGAGGCGCTCGAGCTCGCCTTCCTTCATTTTAGCTGTCTCGCGCCAGACCGAGACCTGCGCCTGGAGGGCGTTGAGCTGGTCTTTGCAGGCCTGCATTTCCGCGCTTGCCTTCTCGAGCGCCTGCCGCGCGTCGTGAAACTGTTGCGAAAACGCGTTAGAGTCCTTGAGCACGCGGTCGTAATGCGTTTTTTCCTCGTCGTAAACCTTTTGGAGGGACTCGAGTTCGCCGCGGCTTTCCTTCATGCGCGCTTCCGCGCCCTTGACTTCGTCGCCCGCGCGCATGCTGTCCAGCTTTAGTTCGTGGAGCCTTGCTTCGTTGCGCTGGACCTGAGCCTTTTTTTCCTCGATGAGTGTCTTCGCCTTTTCAACTGCCGTGTGCAGTTCCTGCACTTCCCTCTCCAAGACGAGTTGCCGGCCTTCGGACCGCTGCATTATGAGGGCGTGCGCCTGTTCTTTTTCCGCCTGCTTGGCCGCAATGGCCTGCCCTATTTCGAAAATCGCTTTCTTGGCGGCGTCGACCTTGTTTTGCGCGTCAAGCATTGCCGCGACTGCCGACTTGAATTCTTTTTCCATGACGCGGATGTCGACCAAGAGGAGGGACGCCTTGAGGACGTCGAGCTGTTTCTTGAGTGCCAGGTACTTTTCCGCGTCTTCCTTCTCCTTCTGCAGCGCTTCCAGAAAGCCCTCGCGCTCGTTCAGAATCGCGGTTGCCTCGCGCAGCCTTTCCTGGACCGTTTCCAGCTCGCGGTAGGCCTCCTGCTTCTTCTGCTCGTACTCGGAAACGTTTGCGACGACGTCGATCAGCGTCCTCCTGTCCTTGGGGTTCATTTCGACAATGCGCTGGACCTCGCCTTGCTTGATGATGTTCTGCGTCGAAAGCGCGTGCTGCGCAAGGAACTCCATCACCGCGTATTTCTTGGCGCGCTTGCCGTTCAAAACGTATTTGACTTTGCCGTCGCGGCGCACCGCCCGCCGTATCTCGTGTTTGCCGCCGTTGCCGTCGTCGAGAACCAACGTCACTTCGGCGACGGGGCTCGTGTGGAAAATCAGGTCGGCGATTTTTTTGACGCGCATGCTGCGCAAGCTGTTTTCGCCGAAGGCGAAGAGTAGGGCGTCTATGGAGTTGCTGTTGTGGATAAACAAGCCGTTTCCGACGAAGTTGTGGCAGCCTTCGACTTCCAAGTCGTAAACCCATTTTTCGCCAGGCACGTTTTCGATTGAAACAATCGGGTCCCAGAAAATGTCCGAAGAAACGAGTGAAGCTAGATGCGCCGTAATCGATTCACAGCGCGCGATTCTGCGATCCAACTCGTTTTTCAGCAGTTCAAATAATTTAGCGGCGCTTGCGGGCTCGGGATTGTACTCCGAATATGCCCAGGAGTTGTTTATCGCCTGCTGGCTCAAGCCAATCGAACGGCTTGCTTCCTGGCGTGAAATTCCAAGCAAGTCAAGCGCATGCAGCAAGCTTTCTTTACTTTGTGTTAGTTGCTCGCGGCATTTCCTTAACTCCATCAGTTTGGGTCCGAAAAGGGCGGAATTTATTTCGTTAATGCCGTACACAGTTGGCGCGCAACGGTTTTCGACATAAGCGGCGAAGCGCGGGAATTCGGCGCGCAACGGCTTGCACGCGATGCCGAGTTGCTTCACGCACTCCTTGATGTAGTAGTTGACTTCCTGTGGCAACAAGTCGCGGTTAGGATTGGGTTCGGCTTGCCGCAGCGTCCAGTAATTCAAACGCTCAACTTTATTCTTAGCACGCATTGGAATGACGTCGGCTAGCTTGCGCAAGTTAGGCTGGCCGTCAATGAAGAGGTAATAGTGAGGTTGTTTTTCTTTGTTGACGCCGTTAGTGGCGCGCTTTAACTTCGTTTTCTTTACCGCAACTATGCCGAAGCGAAGTAGCATCAACTGCACTTGGTCCGCCAGCGTTTCGCTGCAAGTCACGTACTTGAATGAAGGTAGTGTTTTACTAACGTAAGCGTCGCAATCGAACAACGCTGCCAAAAACTCTGCGGCAACCGCGTCGGTCGAGGCAAGGATTTGGAGAGGAACGTGTTTTTCCCTGCCAGTGAACTTGTTTTCAAACAGGTTTTTGAGACAACGCGAGACGAAAACCGAGCTGAAAAAAACCATGCTTGCCTTTCCGTGCAGCCCGTATTTTCTGGCAGACGGTTTTTTTCCAAAAAGCCTTTCCGCCAACGACGTGTAGTCGCCGATCAATTCGACGTCCGCGTTGGTGAAAGCTATCTGCTTGCTCGTAGAGCAGAGGCTTCCATCACCAACAAGATAGCCTAGAAAACGCGCGAACTCTGGCCCGAGTTTCTTCGGAAAACGCGCCGGCGCACAGGGATATTTTCCCTTGAACTCCCAAAAGGCGCCGTTTTCTGCGGTATCATGCGGCGCGGCCACTTCCTTTTCGCTGCCTTGCAGCCGCAGCACTCGCGGCGAGGCGATAGAGTCGCCAGCGCGCAGGTCGGAAACCAGGGAAGACGTCAAGCAACCGTTTTTGTAAACCATTACTGGATGACAGCCGGTGGCGACGACGTGCTTTCCACTGCGCGTACTTATTTTGTACAGAAAAGGCTCGCCTTCGCGTTTGATGAAAGCGCGCACTTCTTTCTCTACCAAGCACATTGACGACGGGTCTATTCCGAGGATTTTGATTCCTGGACTGCCTAACGTCATTACTCCGTCGTCAAGTACGATGAGTTGGTCGGATTCCTGGAGCTGCGATTCAACTAGATCTCCAATGGCGCATACTTTGCCTGAAGATAGAATTACTTTAGTATCTGGCGCCGTGCTCTTGCCGCTGCCATTCGGGCCTACTATGCTCGCAAATCCTTTGCCGAAGTGGAAGTTTGCGCTCTTGAATGACTTGAAGTTTTTTAGCGTGAGTTCTTTGACGAACACTTGGTTTTCAACTCTGAAAAACCGTTTGCTGAAGTGGGTTTTACGCGAAAATAAGGGCAAAAAAGTATAAAAAGAGGGCGTCGGCAGACGCCTTTCAGTCAGGGGCTCGTCATCCGATTATGCCGGGGTTGGCTTTGGTTGGGGTTATGAATAACGCCGAGTCTTTTGGGACGTCGGCTTTCAGCGCGACTGAAATGTAGGGGCCGTACTTGCCTTGTTTTTTCCACGCGCTTCCCACGTACCCTTCCTGTCCCGCCTTTTTGACGGTGAACTGCGGCCTGTTTGCCGGCCGTTCAGCTCCGGCTGCTTCGGAGACTAGCTCTTCTTCCATTTTTCTTACACCTTCTTCGGGGGCTCGAGCACGATGCGCTTGAGTCCCGTTACCACGACCTTCACGCCAAACCACTTTTTTCAGCGTAAGGCGCAGGGAAGGGGGCTTGCAGCCCCCTTTTGCGCCGAAGCCCTTCCTATACGGAGGGGCACGCTGCTGCTACCGTCAACTTGGACTACCTGCGGACAGGCCCTGTGTTTCAAGAAGCAGGGGAAGCAACTTGGTTTGCAGGAAACGCCTTTTCTTGAAAAACTCCTTTTCCACTCAGAACACCACTGGCTCCACTGTGAGGGGCAGGGGCTCGGCGCACTCCAACACTATGCGCTTGCCTACGCGCGCGATGTTCATTACTTCCAGGCACGCGCCTGCCGCTACTCTCTCAACTTCTTCGTAGGGAATCCTTGAAACATCTATTTTCATTCCTCAAACACCTCTGCGTCCGATGGGTGGAAGGCTTTGGTTCAAGCCCAGTATTTAAGCAGGAGGCCACACTCCTGCTTGCCGGTGGGTCCAAACTTGCCGGTGGTCGGAAGGCTGAATCAAGGCGTAAAACTGGCTTTAAACAAGGAAAAAGCGTTTTGCCGGTGGCTTGCCGGTGGGTTAGGCAAAGCGGATGCGCGTACGCTTTAGTCCGCGGATTAATTCTTTTGCGCTGTGTGGGTTTGTTAGAACCAAGTTGCCGTTTCTCTTGACGAACAAGTGAGTAAACTGCACACGCAATTGCTCTTCAGGCAGGTGCTGGTCGAAAAAGGCGGGGCTCACGAACTTCGTGTCCCCTCTCAGCGTTTCCCCGATCTGTCTAAGAAGATTTTTGTATAGGCGATTGGTAGCAAGAGTTATAACTGAAGGCACAAAGACTGCAGCTGTCGTAAGTGGTTTCTGAAAAAGCGAAGTGGGGCTGACCACGGCGATGCCACCGGTTGCAGCGAGCGTTATCGCCCTATGCACACGCGCCCCCCTAATGGCGTTAATTGGTTCCTTGAGTTCCGGGGAAAGGTGTTCGAACGGAATTTCGTATTGTCTTTCAACCGGCATTTGAGTTCCCAAACAATAGGCTTTTGCAACTGTTTCTTCTTTTCGGGGGATTACTCGGGCTTGAACCCTTGCTTGCCTATCAAGGGTACGAACGCGACCGACAACAGGTTTTCGGTTAACGGCTTGCCGTCAACCTTGCGCACAAGCAGAAGGTCTTGGAAGTACCTTTGGCCGACCGGAATGACGAGGCGCCCTCCTTCCTTGAGTTGGTCGAACAACGCCTTGGGAACAGAAGGCGCGCCTGCGGTGACGATGATTCCGTCGAAAGGCACTTTGTCCGGCAGGCCGAGCGAGCCGTCGGCGTAAACGACTTCAACGTTCTCGTAGGCGGAGAGCTTTTGTTTCGCGTAGTCGAACAAGGCGGGAACGCTTTCGACGGTGTACAGCCTTCCTTTTAGCCCGATTGCTTCCGCGATTACTGCTGCCTGGTAGCCGGAACCGCTTCCGACTTCCAATATTTTTTGGCCGGCCTTCGGCTGCAGTGCTTCAGTCATCAACGCGACCACGGAAGGAGCGGAAATAGTTTGGCCCTCCAGCGTCGGAAGAGGAGTGTCGAGGTAAGCGTGTTCCGCGTAGGCAGGGGGAATGAATTTTGTTCGATCGGTTTTCTCAAACGCCTTGACTAACGAAGGGGTTTTGAGCCAGCCCTGCGAACGAAGGTATTCGGCGAGCTCGCGGTTGGAGTGCATGCAGTCACTTTACCGCGACTGCGGCGGGCTTGGCTTGCGTCGGCTGTTTTTTCTGCAGCACTACTTCGAGAATGCCGTTCTTGTACGCTGCTTTCGCCGAGTCTTCCAGCACTTCCGCAGGCAAGGGGATTTTCTTGGCGTACTGCCGGCTTGGGTTGGCAACGCGGACTTCCAGTTGGCGCGGCGTTGCGGATAACTTGATTTCGTTTTTTTCGACTCCCGGAAGCTCGATCACTGCCCTGACCTGCGTTTTTTCGTCGATGACGTCGACGAGCGGCTCGCGTTCTTGCGACAGTTTTTTTCTTCGGACGTCGACGTTGCCGAATTCCTGGATTACCGGCCCTTCCTCGCCGGGCCTGGCGCTGAAGCCGTAGACGAGGGGACTGCCGTGGAGTTCGTGGAAGTCTGCCAGCAAGTCGTCTAGAACGTTTTCCAAGTCGCTGAAGTCGGTGAAAAAACCTTCTCCAAAGCCGGGAAAACGCCGTTTCTTAGCCAAAGCAAAATCATCTCACAAGTATTTTACTGTCGACTCGAGGGAACGCGCGAGCGTGCGCGCCCGCATTTCGTCCTCGAAGGCTATGACTATCCTGCTCTGCACACTAGTTCCATTGGGCCGCGGAGCGGCCTTGAGTGGGTTGAAGCGGATGACTATCATCGGGCTTTTGCTGAACAGCACGTACGGAAATACGACGCCCAAGTGCTTGTTTATCAGCCCCAGCACGTTTTTCTCGAAGCCCAGCGTGAAGAAAGCGGCCGCGCCCAGCGAGTAAGTGGGAATGTTTTTTTCCACGAAAATGCGGAGCACCCGCGCGCGGGCGGCCTCAAGCGTTGCCGGCGAGTCCACCTGCAGTTGCGGAAACTTGGTGAACAGAATGTCGAACCAGCTGAGC
>JBFMEM010000057.1:0-6614 GCA_040753335.1 Microcaldota archaeon | reverse complement strand
AAACCATTGCGGGATTCGGGATGGTTGGCTCGCTAAACGTCGTCACCAACAAAGGGCTGTTCGCCTGCAACGAGGCGTCCGACGAAGAGCTGAAGGAGCTGGAGAAAATATTCGGCGTTCCTGCGGGGAAGGGAACCGCCAACTTGGGGTCGCCGTGCAACGGCTTGTGCATGGCCGCAAACTCCCACGGCGCGGCCGTCGGCGAGCTTACGACCGGATTCGAAGTCCAAAGGATTTACGAAGCGCTTTCGCTTTGAGGGGATTTGAAATGAATGAAAAAAAGAGCGTCCAGCCGCCTGCGCAAAGGGAGGGCGAGCTCGCGCGAATGGAGCTCGACTACCGAGTGCTCCAACAGCGGGCGGCGGAAATCCAGCAGCAGCTGCAGCAGCTGCAGGCCCTGCTGGCCGAGAACGACGCGGCGTCGCGCGCCTTGGAAGCGGTTTCGAAGAACGACGAGCTGCTGCTGCCCGTCGGGTCTGGCGTGCTGGCGAGGTTCCGCGTTGCCGACAAGGACAAGGTTTTGGCCGAAGTAGGCGGCCGCGTAGTCGCCGAAAAAAAGGTTGACGAAGCCCAGGCGCTGCTTAAGGAAAAGCAGGAAAAGCTGTCGAAAACAGCCGAGAGCATGCAGAACGAGCTCTTTGCAATAGGCCGTTCGCTGCAGGCAATAGAGGAAAAGGCGTCCGAGTCGAGAAAGTGAGGAGAATGTCGAACTGCCCGAAATGCGGCTCGAGCGAAATCGAGACGATAGTCGCGGGAGACTTGAGCGCGCTCGTGTGCTCGTGCCGCGCATGCGGCTTCCGGGGAGTTTCCGAGGCAGTCAAGGACGACGAGTACGCTTCTTTTGCGAAGAAAATTAGGAAAGCGCGCAAGGGGTTTTGAAAAGCAATGTTTGACTTGCTTAAGAAAAAAATTTCTTCCTTCGTGTCGGCGCTGACGAAAAAACAGGAGGAAAAGCCGGCGGAGCAAAAGCCAGTTGAAGAAGCGCCCCGCCCGCCAGTAGTTGAAGAAAAGCCCGTTGAAAAACCAGCGGCTGAAGCGCCTCAAGCGCCGGCGCCTTCGCTGAAACCAGAGGAAAAAAAGGCCCCTCCTGCGCCGAAGCAGGTCGAAGCGCCAAAGCCAGAGGCTCCGAAGGCCGTTGTTCAAGAACAGCCGCGGCCTACCGCGCCGCTTCCGCCGCGCGAAGAACAACAGCGCGAGCTGGCGCCCAAGCTCGGAATAATCACTAAACTCAAGGCGGCGTTCACTAACGAAGTCACCATTTCCGGAAAGGAAACAGAGGAGTTGTTCGGCGAGCTCGAGATGGCCCTGCTAGAAAGCGACGTGACTTTCGACACCGCCCAGTTTCTGGTTGCCGAGCTGAGGCAGCGCCTCGTTGGAAAGAAGGTCCGTAAAGATAAAATGCAGGAGGAAATCCGCGGCGAAGTCGCAAGCGCGCTGCTGCAAACCCTTTCCTCGGCCAAGCCAGTGGACGTGGTCGAACTCGTGCGGGCGCGCAAGAAGGCTGGTGCGCCGTTCATCATCTTGTTCGTTGGACCAAACGGCGCAGGCAAGACGACTACTATTGCGAAGATTGCGTTCATGCTGAAAAACAACGGGTTCATGCCGGTCATTTCCGCGAGCGACACCTTCCGCGCGGCCGCGCTCGAGCAGGCGATTCACCACGGCGAAAAGCTCGGCGTACGCGTCATACGACAGTCTTACGGCGCCGACCCCGCCGCCGTCGCGTTCGACGCGATTGCGCACGCCAAGTCAACCGGCGCCGACTGCGTTTTGATAGACACGGCCGGAAGGCAGGAGACGAACGTCAACCTCGTCAAGGAGATGGAGAAAATCAATCGAGTCGTCAAACCGGATTTGAAGGTGTTCGTGGGCGAAGCCGTTTCCGGCAACGCGTTGGTCGAGCAAGTCAAGAAGTTCAACGAGGCAATCGGGATAGACGCGCTCGTCCTCACGAAGCTTGATTGCGACGCTAAAGGAGGAAACTCGTTGAGCATCGCTTACGAAACTAAGCTGCCGGTACTGTTCTTGGGAACGGGCCAGGCTTACGCCGAGCTAATTCCTTTCGATCCGGATTACATCGTGCAGAAAGTGCTTGCTGCGTAAGCCATTAATGCTTTAGCCGAATAATGAAAAAGGTGTTTTGTGAATGAGGCTGCTTGAACTTCACTGCGATTACGCCCAATACGCCGTCCGCGAAAAGGCAATAAAAGGCGCGGAAGAAGCGACGGAAGAGCAGAGGAAGGGCGTCAGGCTCGAAAACGTGCTCGTCGTCTTTACGACCGTCGAACCAGGCGACAACGACGCCGTTCTCAAGGACGCGGCCGAGCAGGTGCAAAAGAATTTTCTCGAAGTCAAAGCCGCCAACTTGCTGGTCTATCCGTACGCCCATTTGTCGCATGACTTGGCCAAGCCCACCGAGGCAGTTGCGGCGTTGAACAAGTTTTACTCGTTGTGCCAGGCGTTCTGCAAGACGGCGCACAAGAGCCCGTTCGGTTGGTACAAGGCGTTCGAGTTGAAGTGCAAGGGACACCCGCTCAGCGAGTTGAGCAAAACAATTTCCGCGGAAGCAGGCGGCAAGACGAAGCTCGCGCTGCCGAGAGGAAAAGTGCTTGAAGCAGTCGAAGTGACCATCGAGCCCGGCAAGAAACCGGAGCTTGAGACGGCGGTTTCGGATTCGCTTAAGCAAGAAGAAAAGGTGACGAGCCGCTTCTACATCCTGACTCCGGAAGGCAAGTTGGTTGACGCGTCGGCGTTCGACTTCAAGGGGCACGAGAACCTCAGGAGATTCGCCGACTACGAAATTAAGAAAGTCCGCGCATACGCGCAGGAACCGCCGCACATTCGCTTGATGAAAGAGCACAACCTAGTCCAATACGAGCCCGCAAGCGATTCAGGTCACTTCAGGTGGTTGCCCAAAGGATTGTTGATGAAGCGCCTGCTCGAAAAAGCCGTTACCGACATCGTCGTCGACTACGGCGCAATGCAGGTCGAAACGCCAATAATGTACGACTACGAGCACCCGGCGCTCAAAGCGTACTTAAACCGTTTTCCAGCGCGGCAGTATGTGGTAAAGTCGGATGAGAAAGAGTTTTTCCTCAGGTTCAGTGCCTGTTTTGGAGAATTCCTCATCAAACACGACATGACCATCTCGTACAAGGACCTGCCGCTCAAGATGTACGAATTGACGCACTACTCGTTCAGGAGGGAGCAGTCGGGCGAACTGGCGGGCCTGAAAAGGCTCCGCGCCTTTTCAATGCCGGATATGCATACCCTCTGCGGCGATTTAGAGCAAGCCAAGGAAGAGTTCGAGCGCCAGTACCGCAAGTCAGCGGAGTGGAACATCGATTTGGGTATTCCTGTAGAAACTGCCTTCCGTGCGCAAACGGATTTCTTCGAGCAGAACAAGGAGTGGTACTTCCGAATGGCCAAGCACGCCGGCAAGCCCATGCTGTTGGAACTGTTTGACGAGCGCTACGCCTACTTTATTACTAAATTCGAGATGAACTACGTCGACAACGCCAACAAAGCCTCTGGCTTGAGCACCGTGCAAATCGACGTCGAGAACGCGGAGACTTACGACATTTCGTTCGTGGACAAAGACGGCAAGAAAAAACGCCCGCTCATCCTCCACGCCTCTCTTCCGGGGGCAATCGAGCGCATAGTCTACGCCTTGCTGGAAATAGAAGCAGGCAAAATCGCGGCGGGCAAAATTCCTTCCTTCCCGCTGTGGCTCGCGCCAACTCAGGTGCGCTTGGCCCCAATTTCAGACTCGCAGCTTGATTACTGCAAGAAACTACTCGAAGAACTACGGGAACTCGGCGTGCGCGTGGACTTGGACGACCGCTCTGAAACTCTTCAAAAGAAAGTGCGCGAGGCGGAACTAGAGTGGGTGCCCTTCGTTGCAGTTGTAGGAGACAAGGAAGTCGGTGAAGGAAAGCTGAGCGTGCGCGTCCGCGCAACGGGCAAGAACGAAAAACTTTCCGCGAAACAATTGGCCGACTTGATTAAAGACGAGTGCCGCGGCAAGCCCTTTGAGAAATTATCTCTGCCGTCGCTGCTGTCGAAGCGCCCTGTTTTCGGCGGTTGAGCTACCGTACCGTAACGAGCGCGCCAGCCGCGATTCTTGAGCTTTCGCCCAAGTGCACGCCTCTCCCTATTACGCTGCCCAGCTCCGCCCGGTGCGAGTCGAGTTCGGTTCCGTTGAGTTTTGCGGTTACCGTCTTTCCGTCAGGCCGCTTGCAAGCAAGCTTCGAGTTTTTGTCGACGTGAACGTCTTCGCAGAGCACCGAGAAGCCCATTTCGACTCCGTCGGCAACGCGCGAGTTGCGCATGATTACCGACGAATTCACTTCAGCGGCTCCGATCGTGCAGTTGCTTTCGACTACTGTGTTGCCGCGCAACTCGGCCCCGCGTCCGACGACGCAGTTTTCGCCGATGAAGCAATTGCCTTCGACCAGCGCCCCGCCTTTTATTACACTGCCTTTTCCGAGGAACAGCTTGGCGTTGACGTGCGCGCCGTCTTCGACTGTTCCCAGGATTTTGGCGGGCATTATTTCCTGGCACGCATAAGCGTTTGCATCCAGGTAGTCCCAGTAGGCGCCGATGTCGTTGAAGTAGCCCTTTAGTTCTACGGCCCGGACTTTTTCCTGCGAGAAAAACTGTTGCAGCGCGTCGGTCACCTCGAGCTCGCCGCGCACCGACGGCTTGAGCTGCTTCAACAGCTCGAAAAAGCTTTTGGGCGCGTGGAACAAGTTTATGTTTATCAAACCCGGGCCTTTCTCGGTTTTTTCCATTACTTTTTTCACGAAACCGTTTTCGACGGCGTACGCGCCGTAGCGGCTGCGGTCTGCAACGCGCGGCGTCACCGCAAACCACCCTCCTTTTGCGCATTCGTTGGCGACGAGCGGAAAAACGGAGGGAGTAAAGAAGTTGTCGCCGTTCACGACGACGAAGGAATCGCTTTCAACCGCGTTCTCGGCTTGCAGCACGGCGTGGCCGGTTCCCTTTTGCTCGGGCTGTTCCACGAACTTGATTTTGTCCGCATAGGGCTTGGAGCGAAAGCGTTCTACGACTTGCTCTTTCTTTTGGCCGATTACTAGAACGAGTTTGTTGGCGTGCGGCAGCACTCCGCTGACAATCCATTCGACGACCGGCTTTTCCAGCACTCGCGCCATTGGCTTGCAAGTGCTTTCGCTGATGGGCCACAGGCGCTTGCCGTGGCCCGCCGCGAGTATGACGTAGTCTGGCCGCATGTTTGCTCTTGTTTTTTTCGCCGCCGTCGCTTTTATAGGTTGCAGCGGTTGTGCTTACGAGGGTGATTTTTATGGAAACAATTGCTTTCGAAGACTTTGCCAAACTCGACTTGCGCGTTGCTAAAATACTTTCTGCCGAGGCGGTCGAGGGCGCGAGCAAGCTCTTGAAGCTCCGCGTTTCGCTGGGAACCGAAGAGCGCACGCTTGCCGCCGGCATCGCGCAGCACTATTCTCCAGAGGAACTCGTTGGAAAGAAGATAGTGGTAGTCGCCAACCTCGCGCCCCGCGTCGTGCGCGGAATAGAGTCGCAAGGAATGCTTTTGGCCGCCTTGACTGAAGACCAGTCGAAAGTAGTGCTGCTGGTTCCCGACAAAGACATTCTAGAGGGTTCGAAAGTAAGCTGAATCAGAACAGCGGCTTGACTTCGATTCCCCGCCGCGTCAGCAGGCGCGTCAACTCCTGCTTTTTTTCAGTCGCCCATGCTTGGGAAAGGCACTCCGCCCAATCGCGTTGTTCAAGCAGCCGCTCCAACGCGGGGGTTGCGTAGTTGAGGCGGTCGATGAAGGCGAAACCGATTTTTCCCGCCAGCGAGTTTGCAAGCATTTCAGCGTTCATGGGCAGCAGGGGGCCGATGAAAGCGTAGGTACTGAGGCCGGCTGCCTTGAGTTCAGCGAGCGCTTTCACTCGCTTTTCAGGCGCCGGCGCATTCGGCTCCAGCGCCGCCACAACGTCTTCGTCGTCGGTAGTTATTGTCAGGCCGACAGTCGCTTCAGAAAACCGTTTTAGGACGTCTGCGTCGCGCACGACGAGCACCGACTTGGTCAGGACGGTTACGGGAAAGTCTTTTTCAGCGAGCGCTTCAAGGCATTTTCTCGCGATTCCGTACTTTTGTTCAAGCGGCTGCCAGGCGTCAGTCGCGCTGCTCAGCATCGCCGTCCCTCGCTTTGCTTTCTCGAGTTCGCGGCCGAGCACTTCCGCGGCGTTGGTCTTGACGTTGACTTCTTCGCCCCACTTCGCGCAGCGGCCGCGGTTCCAAGGCATTCGCGGGACGTAGCAGTAGGCGCAGGCGTGGCCGCATCCGGAATAGGGGTTGACGCAGTAGTCCGCAAGTTTCGACTTCGTCAAAACGCTTTTTGCCTCGACTTCGTTTGCAATCAAATTCGTTCGCCTCTGCAAGCGACTGTTCCCGCGCTTTCCACGCGCACTTCGGCGAATTCGCCCGGCCTGCCCTTGTCCAGGAGGACCGGCGCGTAGTTTTCGAGTCTTGCGAGCCAGCCGTTCTTCGCGCGCTCGGTGACGAGTGCGGTTCCCTTTTTTCCGTCGCGTTCGCCGTTTTTTTCAACCGCTATGCGGTGGCATAAG
>JBFMEM010000056.1:0-6899 GCA_040753335.1 Microcaldota archaeon | reverse complement strand
TTCCCACGCTTCCTTTCTCGCAAATTACTGGTACAACGTTTGCGTTTAAGAGGTCAGCGAACAACTGCAGGGTTTCCGGCCGCACTCCGGAACAGCTTTTCGCCAAAACGTTTGCTCGCATAAGCAGACAGCCGCGCGCCTCGTCTTCGGGCAAGGGATTCCCCCAGCCGGCAGCGTGCGCGCGTACCATTCTCTTGGACAACTCGGCGCCCTGTTCTGTGGAGATTACCGTGTTGCCAAAGGCGCCTATTCCCGTATTGACTCCATAAAGCACGTCCCCGCGGGCAAGCATCTCCTGCAAAGCAGTCCAGTTCTCTGCAACGCTTTTCATTATTGCTTGAGAGAAAAACACTTTTTCCCTGCCTCGCGCGACTGCGACTGTTTTTTCCACGCTTAAACTCTTTCCATCGATTTCAATCATTTTTCCCACCCGTTTCGTGAACTTCGTTTCAATCTATCGACGTTGCCTGCCTTACGCACGCGTATCGTAGCCCGGCCGCCGCTAAACAAAATTTGAAAAAGCAGCACATCTCCCTTGCTTACGCTAAGTTTTTCGCGTAAAACCAATGGAAGAACGAGACGCGCCTTTGAATCAAGACGACAGGCTACCGTGCGTGACGCTAGGGAATCCGCTGCAGTGAACTAACTCACCATTCATTTTTGCGTCACCTCGCTACCTTTAAGAAATTATAGCTTTCCCACCTTAAATAAGTTGGTAAACAGAAAAGGGCGCGGGCCGAGATTTGAACTCGGCTCAAGGGCTTTCTGCACGCATGCGCGCCACAGGCCCCTATACTCTCTGGAAATTTGTTTTAACCAGGCTATACTACCCGCGCCATCAGCATTAACAGAAAAACGCGAAAGAATTAGAAGGCTTGCGCTGGGGCTTTGCGTCACTTCATTTAACGTGAAGTAAACCACTCATCCAGCTCACGCAAGTATTTTACTTTTCCCACTATTTAAACGAGCATATGAGTGTGCAGGGAGTCTACGAAAAGCTGTTGAAGGCCTTCGGCCCCCAAGGGTGGTGGCCCGTTGCTGGACAGTACAGGAAGGGCGATTACTCGACGCCGCGAGACGCCGCCGAAGCCGAGGAAATTTGCGTCGGCGCGATTTTGACGCAGAACACTTCTTGGAAGAACGTGGAAAAGGCGTTGGAGTGCCTGCAGTCAAAAAAACTTCTTTCGCTCGACGCAATAGCGAGAGCCAAGCCAAGGGAAGTCGCGGACTGCGTTCGCTCGAGCGGCTACTACAACCAGAAGACGAAAAAACTCAAGGCGTTCGCGGACTTCGTTAGAAAACAAGGGGGTTTGCGGGTGCTTTTCACCCTGCCGGCCGAGAAACTGCGCGCGAAGCTGCTTTCAGTCAAGGGAATCGGTCCCGAAACAGCTGACTCCGTCGTTCTCTACGCCGCGAGGAAACCAAAGTTCGTGGTTGACGCGTATACTAAAAGGATTTTTTCCCGCCTCGGATTATTGAGCGAAAGCACTTCTTACGACGAGTTTCAGCGCTTCTTTGAACAAAGCCTGCCGGCCGACTACGAGGTTTTCAACGAGTTCCATGCGTTATTGGTCGAGTTGGCGAAGAGAAACTGCTTGAAGAAAGAACCCCTCTGCGTTCGGTGTCCCTTGCGCCAAGACTGTGCCTACGGAAGCACGGCCACCAACCTTTAAATTAAGTCCGCGCCACTAATTCGTTCATGGAGCCAAAGCTTCTTCCGGCAAGAACTACTTTCACTGCAGAAGAAGTGACGGCGAGGGAAAAAGCAGCGGCCAGCGAAGCGCGCCGCACGATGGCCCAAAGAATAAGGCCGTGGCTTCGCGCAAGGGCGCCGGAATGGCGCGCGTTCTACCACGGGCCTTCCAACCTCATTTCCTTCGACGCCGAAGGCAAAATAGTTGCGGCCAACGACAACGCGGTAAGGTTGATTGGAGTGGAGCGCGGCAAGTTGGTGGGCCAGAGCGCGACCGACTTTTTTTTCGAAGAACGCGATGAAGGCCCGAACCTCATGCGCAAGGTGCTTCACGACGCTTCGACGCTGCCGGCAGGCGAGGCGACTTACCACGAGGGCGTCGTCCACCGCCGCGACCCGAAGGAAGGCGCGGTGGCGGCCTTCGTCAAGCTCCGCGCAGCCAGGGACAAAGAGGGGCGGCTTCAAATCAACGCCTCCTTCGCCGACTTGAAGCAGCTGCTGAAGCGGGACATTTTCCAAGACGTTTTCGAAATAACGCAGCGCATCAACCGCGAAGAAGACCTGGACAAGGTGCTGCAGTCGATTGCAACGCACATCGGCCAACACCATGACGCCTTTTGCGCAATCGCCTTGCCGACCGGCAAGACCGTTGCCGAAGGCCCGAACAAGGGCAAGCAGGTACTGCGTTTTCACGCCGCGCACGGGGTTTCGCTGGCGGACATTACGCGCATGGGCGAAGTCGTCGAAGGAGAGGGTTTGATAGGCAAGGCATTCGAGTTGGAGGGCGACGAGCCCCTGCACGTCGAAAACCTTTCGGAGTGGCCTCACTCGGTTTACTCGGAGTTGGACGAAAAATACGGAATGGGCGATTCCTACGGCTTCAAGCTGCAAGTCGTGAACGGCGCAGGAAAGCCCCTCACCGTCGGAACGATTGTCGTCGCCAAGCACAGGGGTTCCAGGCGCCAGAAGTTCGGCCAACACGAAGTCGACACCCTGCGCCTGCTTTCAAACGTCGGCGCGCTCAAAATCAGGTCCGTCACGCTGGCGCAGAAGCTCAAGCACCAAGCCGAGCAGAACCCCGTTTCCGGTTCGTACAACCTTCCCGCGTTATACGACCGCTTGAGCAGGCACTTGGAGAAGCTCGACGAGCAGCCGGCCGACCAGCGCCAGCCGTTTGCGGTCGTCTACGGCGACGCCAAGCGCTTGAAGCTGTTGAACGACACGTTCGGCCACGAGGAAGGCAATCATGCCCTGAGGTCGGTCGCGTGGGCGTTGAAACAGGCCGCGAGAGGAAAGTACGACATCCGCGCCCACATTCACGGCGACGAGTTCATCATAGTCCTGCCCGGCCAGACGGAGGAAGACGCCAAGCGCGTCATAAAAGACGCGCAGCAAGTCATTGAAGAAATCCGCGGGAAAAACCCGCGGTTCAAGCAAGTCGGCTTCGGCGCCGACTTCGGGTACAAGGTGTTCACTCACGAGGGAAAAACGGAAGGAAGCCACGTGAACGTCGGCGAAATCGCGGCCGGCCTTGATAGGACGAAGTTCGCGCGCCCCGCGACGTACTACGAGGAACTCGCGAAACTGCTTTTGGGAAAAGCCGAGACGCACATGATCGCAACGAAAGAAGCGCGCAAGCGGGCCGAAGGCTACCTGCCGCCGGAAGCAGTCCGCGACTTGGTCCAGGAGTTGAAACGCGGCGGCGTAGGCGAAGGACAGTGGCGCGAAATACTGCGCAGGCACCGCATTCCGGCCGATCAGTACGAGTAAGCCGCGCAAACCGTTTTTTAAACAACGCGTTCAAACATAAGTTCTGGTGGGAGCGCTTTGGTCGAAGTAATCACTGGCGAGCCGGCAGTAAAACTATTGGCTTACTTGGAAAAGCCCTTTGACTTGGCAGTCGCAAGCGCGCGCTCGTGCTACAACCCCAACTTAATCTTCACTCACGAGGTCACGGACAAGCACAGGGACGCCATTGGAAAAAGCATTTACGAAGCAGGCCACCACACTCCCTTCCAGCACCCCACGTTCGTGTTCGGCTTCGAAAACATTTCCAGGCAATTCACGTGGAGCTTCCTCCACAGCCACCCCTACTACAACAGCGAGCAGTCGTCCCAGCGGTACAACGTGCTAGAGGAAGCGCGGGTGTTCGTTCCGCCGCTGAACGCGGAAGACCGCCGCGTCTACGAAGAAGCCGTGAGGAAGGCGTGGGACGCGTACAACGAGTTGTCGCAAATCCTTTTGGAGGACACGCGCAAAACCATGTCAGGAATCGCGAGAATAAAGGGCTTGAACGAAAAACAGCTTGCCGCGGAAGCAGAAAAGAAAGCGATTGAAACCGCGCGCTACGTAGTTCCCGTCGCCGCTTTCACGTCGATGTACCACACTATTTCCGGCATTGAACTACACCGGTACCTGCGCATGGCGAACTCCGGCGACTGCCCCACTGAAACCAACCGAGTCGTCCGCGCCATGGTCGACGAAGTGAAGAAAGCCGACCCCCATTTCTTCGAGAAAATAGGGCAGGAACCAATTGCCTTCCAGGACTTGCCGGAGCACAGGCACGGCGTGCGTTCAAGCGAGGCGTTTAACGCCGAGTTCGACGCCCAACTCGGCGGCTTGAACTCCAAACTCGTTTCGTACGACCCCAACGCAGAGCGACTCGTGGCGGACGCGGTGCGCGAAGTCCACGGCGCAAGCCGCGCCTCGCTCTCAGACGAGGCCGCGCTTGACCTCGTGCTGAATCCCGCGAATAACCCGCACTTGCTGGACACGCTCAACGCGTGGACGCACTCGCCAATAACGCGGGCGCTGAACCACGCGACTTACGTCTTCAAGAAGAAAATCAGCCACACCGGCGACTCGCAAAACCAACGCCACCGCACTACTCCGGCGTCGCGGCCGCTGTTGACTAAAACCCATTCAAAAGAACCGGACTTCATCACGCCCGAGCCCATTGCGGCGAACGAGCGGGCGAAAGCGGTTTACCAACGCGCGATGAAGCAATTGTGGGACGCGAAAAACGAGTTGATTGCAAGAGGCGTTCCCGCGGAATTCGCTTGCTACCTTCTTCCGAACGCGGTTGCCCTGCGCTTAACCGAATCCGCGCCGTTGATTCACTTCCTGCACAAGGCGCGCATGCGCACGTGCTTCAACGCCCAACGCGAAATATTCGACTTGACGATGCAGGAGCTCAAGCAAATACAGCAAGTCCACCCGAGGCTGGCAAGGCACATGGGCCCCGCGTGCCACGCGCGCAAGGGACTCGTCGAAGAAAAGCCGCTGGAAGGACCGTGCCCAGAGGGCGTGCGCTGGTGCGGCATCACCGTGTGGAAAAACTTTCCTGACGTCAAGAGACCGTTTTAAACAGTCGTGCGCTAAATTTAGTTGATAACATGCGTTCTAGAGTAATTCGTCTTTCCAAAGATAAGAGCCTAGTTTTGGTAGCTGAAGGAAATATTTTTGTTCCAGTAGTCGTGGGCAATGATATTCGCGCAGCAAAAGGATTTGTTCAGCCTGCAATGGACTTGAGCGATGTACGCGATCATACTGAACGTTTTTGAGTTGTTGACATGAACCGCTTCAGAGACCCGCTGGACAAAGTCGACCCCGCAGTGTTCGCGTTGATTGAAAAAGAACGCCGCCGCCAGGAAGACGGCTTGGAACTCATTCCCAGCGAAAGCTTTGCGCCGCTGGCGGTGTTGCAAGCACTGGGTTCGGTGTTGAACAACAAGTACTCCGAGGGCTATCCTGGAAAAAGGTATTACGGCGGAAACCAGGTCGTGGATGAAATCGAGTCCTTGGCGGTTGAGCGCGTGAAGAGCGTGTTCGGCTGCGAGCACGCCAACGTCCAGCCCTACTCCGGCTCGCCCGCCAACGTCGAAGTATATTCGGCGTTGATGGAATTCGGCGACACTGCGCTTGCAATGAGCTTGTCGGAAGGAGGGCACTTGACGCACGGCCACCGCGTGAGCTTTACTGGAAGGGCGTGGAAGTTCGTGCACTATGGAGTGAACGGGAAAGACGAGCGCATCGACCTCGAGCAAGTCCGACAACTGGCGCACGAGCACAAACCAAAGATAATCGTTTGCGGCGCAACCGCCTATCCCCGCATTGTTCCTTTCAAGGAATTTGCTGAAATCGCGCACGAAGTCGGCGCTTTTGCAATGGCGGACATGTCGCACATCGCCGGCTTGGTTGCCGCCGGCGTCCACCCGTCGCCCTTTCCGCACATGGACGTCGTCACGACTACCACGCACAAGACGTTCAACGGCCCGCGCGGGGCAGTAATAATGTGCAAGCGGGAACTGGCACAAAAAATCGACAAAGCGGTGTTTCCGGGAATGCAGGGCGGGCCCCACAACCACGTGACGGCAGGCATTGCCGTTGCAGCCGGGCTGATGCTGAAGCCGGCGTTCAGGGCCTATGGAACGCAAGTGGTGAAAAATGCTGCCGCGCTCGCAAAAACGCTTTCAGAAAGCGTCCGCCTTATTTCAGGAGGAACCGACAACCACTTGGTGCTGGCAGACGTTTCAAGAGCAGGAGTGTCGGGCAAGGAAGCCGAAACCGCGTTGGACCAGGCGTTGATTACAGTTAACAAGAACATGATTCCCTTCGACCCGCGGCCGCCATACGACCCGTCGGGAATCCGCGTGGGCACGCCGGCAATCACGAGCAGGGGCTTCAACGAAAGCGAGTGCGCCGAAGTAGGGGAGTTGATTGCGCGAGTGGTGAGAAACAGTTCCGACTCCGCGGCGCTTTCGGAAGTAAAGAAAAGGGTGCTTGAGCTGACTGCCGCGCATCCGATGTACTGAATCCCCCCCTGCAAACTTTAAATGTTGTAATGTTGTAGGGGAGTAGTTTGTACAAATCCATTCCAGTCGATGAACAACTGTACGCCCTTTTGAAGAACGTGAAGGAGTCAATGCACTTGCATGGCTTTAATGAATTGCTGGCGTTACTGGTTTCCAAGCCGAAGAAGGCCTCGCTGCTGGGGTCGGCGCCGTGGCTGAAGGGTTTCGAACGCGAGCACGAGAAAGAAAGAGAGTAATCCCTCGGCCAACGTAATCTGCTTCGATTCTTACGCGTGGGCCGAGTACTTCGCAGGCACGCCGCTCGGCAAAAAAATCGAGCGCAGGTGGGTGGACGCGGACGTCGTCGTAACGTCTGCCGTGACGCTGCTGGAACTCGAGTCAAAGGCACTGAA
>JBFMEM010000055.1:0-6916 GCA_040753335.1 Microcaldota archaeon | reverse complement strand
TGCGCGCTGGAACGCAATGCCGCCGACTACCTTTATCTCTACGTTCACGGCCACGCCGGCACTGACCAGCTTGAAAACCTCATTAATTACCGGCCGGACAAGCGCAAGACTCGCGAAATCGTTTCCTCGTGCTATCCAAGGCGTTCTGCAAAGAAAATGCTGTCCGTGTTGGTGAACAAATGGCGGAGAAAATGAATTTCGAGGAAATACACGACCTCGCCCTCAGGCTGTCTGCCGAGCCGCCCTTCACCGCCGAAAACGTTTACGTCGACCTTCTTCTTACGAGCGCGATCGGCGAAATCCAGCCGCGCTTTGGCTTTGTGTTGAAGGGAGGCACGGCCGTAATAAAAGCGTGGTTTCCGCCCTATCGCTTCAGCTACGACCTGGATTTCTCGCATTTTGCCGGCGAAAGCCCGAGAAAGCAGTACCGGCGGTACCAAAAGGAGCTCGAAAAACTCGTTTCCGACCTCGGCTTCAGGATAGTAAACCCCGAAAGCGACAAGCACAGGGAAGGCGGAAAAGTTTTCGTCTTAAAGCTTCTTGACACCGCAAACCACCTCCGCGTCCCCGTAAAGCTTTCGGTGAGCTCCATCGACGAAAGCCCGTGCTTTAATCCAGTGACGAGGGACTTCAAGCCACTCGTTGAAATCCCTGAAAAATACGAGTTGCTTTACCCCGCGTTCGTCCGCAAAGTCAGCGGCGCGTCCGCCGTTGTTTTAACGCCGGAAGAGCTGTGCGCCGAGAAAATACGGGCGCTGGCGACGCGCGGGCCCGGCCGCGAATGGTCTTTGCTCCTGCGCGACGTCGTTGACGTTCGCGAGATGGACGAGCGCGGCGTGTTGGACACTGTGCTCGACAGCGAAAAGTGCCTCAGAAAGAAGTTCAACGCAGTGCGCGGCACAAGCTACTGGCGTAAATTCGCGGACTTTCTCTCCAAACCCCGCGGCGTTAAAATACGCGAGGAAGACCTCTCCATCTTCTTCCACCCCGACGTCATAGACGAAAAAAGCGCTGCGCGGACAGTCGAGAAAGTGAGGGCAAGGCTTGCGGAGATTTTTGACGACGTTTAGCTGGTCCGTCTGAAAACGCTTTTTAACTTCTCTTTCCTTTACGCAGTTCAATGGATCTGCTTGCGCTGCTGCTGAAAGTCTATTTCGGCGTCGAAGGCGTTTACTACAAAGCCTGCGACTTGCTGCAAAAAATTCATTTGCCCGTCTACTCGTGGTTCGTCAACCCCCTCGAGAAAAGGGGCGTGCCCTCGTTTCTAGTGTTTTTGTTCATCGTCTTCGTCGCCCTCGTGGGCGGCGTCGTCTACTCGTCGGTTTCCCAGCCTTACGCCGGAACCGCTTCGCTTGAAGTAATCGTCTACGCGCCGAGCGGCGAGCGCGTGGACGGCGCGCAAGTAACGGTTTTAATCAAGGGAGAAACGTTTTCGGCCGAGACTCAGTACGGAAGCGCTTTCTTTTCGGAACTGCCGCGGGGCCAGCAGGCGACGGTGCGCGTCGAAAAACAGGGGTACGAGCCGGATTCGCAGAAAATAATTGCGGGAGGCAATCTCGTGCACAGGGCGAGCCTCGTTCGCTCACCATAACACTAAAAAAGGCAGTTGAACTAATTTCGAGCACTGGTTAAATGAACAAACCTGTTTTCTTGCTCGTTTTCTGCGTGCTTTTGCTCGCGCTGCCTGTTGCCGCGCCAGAGGAAGAAGGCGGGCTGTTGGTAAGCAACTGCATTTACTGCGACTACGCGATCGGCGGAGCCACGGACCGTTGTAACATCGACGGACTCGGCAGCCAGACCGCGGCGCGCATAGACCACTGGAACACAAACATCGTTGCAAAAACCTATTCGGTTGAAAACCCTTGCCTCACCGTCATTTCGCGCGCACGCGGCTCGTACGACTTCAACCTCTCTAACAACGTGCGCCTCGAATTCGGCTCCGCCAACCTGACGATGTACTTTGACAACGTCTACTTGGGCGGAAACACTTTCCTGGGCAGCGGGTCTTCCTGCGCAGGCACTGGAAACCTCGAGTTGTATGTTGCAGACACGCTTAGAATCGGAATGCTGGCGCAGGCGAACAACTCTTGCGGCAACCTGACGGTAGAAGCGAACACTGTTTACTTGGACGATGGAGCAGTGGTGGAGGCAGGGGGGTGGCTTACGATTCGAACGAACAAGTTGATGGCGCACCCGAACTCGAAAATCATTGCCGCGAACGGCAGCATTCAAATAATCGAGCGCACTCCAGGCGGCGGGGACGAGTCTCAAATAGGCACGCTCTGGAAAAAGAGCGCGCCTTGCCCGTGGTGCTGTCCCCTCAACCAACAATGCGCAGACTCCTCAAAATACGCGTTGTACGTTAAGCTGCCTGCACAAGAAGTGTTTTTTGCCGGCACTGCTCTCGCGCCGGCAGTTACCGTGCAAGAGGGAGACGCCGCAATAATTTCGGAAAAACTAAACATTTCGAAATCGTTTTCGGTTCAAAAAGGCAGGCTTTTCGTAGAAGGCGGCGACGCAATCGTGGCGGCGCCGGTCACGACGGCGTACCTGCAGTCGTTCAACTTGACTGGAACCATTCAAATCACGCCGACGGGAAGCCTCGAGTCGCAGAAGCACGCGGTGAGCGTTTTCGCGCGAGGCAACGCCACCAACCGAGTCGAAGGCGGCATTCGCGCCAACAACCAACGCCCGGACTTGGAGTATCCCTCTCGCTATCCGGGAATGTTAAACAACTCGATTAGACTGGGTTTCGTCGGCGACGCCGTATTAAACGCTTCGATAAACACTAGCCGCGGCCGGGCGGCAGACGAACTGTTTGCAACAGTCCGCAACGCGACTATTGAAGGCCGCCTGACGCCGACGGCGGCAGACGTGGCGGCCGGCCGGCTGGCAATAAACGCAAGCCGGTTTGTGAGAAGCGAAACTTTCGGCACGACGACTTATAACTACAACTCGAGTCCCTCTTCAGTGTTTTTTTATTACAAGATTCCTCCAATGATTCCTTCAGGAAGCGTTGAAGTAAACGCGCTTGCCAACGAATTCAATTCATTTCCTTACGCCGTTAACAACAGCGCGGCTGACGTGACGCTTATATGGCCGCACAACACGCCGCGGCCAAGAAAATACTCGTGGCTTCAAACAGGCAATGAAAACGCGGAAACAATTGCCGTCGGCCTCTTTGTCAAAAACGCGTCGATAACCGACGGTTCTTCCTGCAACCAAACCATTGAAAACATGATGAACTCAAGCAAGCTCGTCCTATACTTCAACGAAACGGCGTCGGCTTCAATGACGGCCTACAATTTTTCGAACTACTCTCGCATCTCATTTAACGCAGGCGAGCACACTTGCAGCGCGTGGCTCACTGCAGACAACAGCACCTGCCCGGCGCCAGGTTGGGAGTGTCTTTTAAAGTGGTATCCAACCCTGTGGTTTGCTGGGGTGTCTGGAAGTTTTAAGGGAGGCACCAAATACTACTATAAGATTAAGGCGTGTTCGCCGAATCCGGCGGCGCCTGGCGACTGTGTGGAAACCAAGACAATGTCGTTCATTGCGGACGCGGCGCCAATGAGCGTCGGCGCAGTGGTTCTGCGCAATCCCGAGCGGGTTGCAGACAATTTTGCTTTTTCGGCGAAAATAGAGCACTTGACTGCAGACGACTCGCCGGGCGCTTACGGCGACGAACGCGTTGGAATGGCCGCAGCAGGGCTTTTGTTCAGGGTGAACAGCGACGCGGCGTCTTACTTGCTTAAACTAAGTAACTTGGGAATGCCGGGAAACAAGACGCTTCAATTGTACAAATGCAGTTCAACGAACGCAAGCTTTTTCGCCGGCACTACTCCAACGCCTGGCGGAAGCCTCTGCGGCGAGGTGGAAAGAGGCTGGGTTTCGGTTGCGAACAGTTCATTCGAGTTCGGCACGGTTTCGGAGGCTCAGAAATATCCTTTTGCAGCCATTCCAAGCGGCTACCCGGACTTGAGGGGCTATTACTTGAAAGTCGAGGGAGTGGGCTGCCGTTTCAAGGCCTACTGGAGCCAAGACGGCAACTTCGACGGCGTCGAGCCGTTCATCGATTATTATGAAAGCGGCTGCGCTTCAAGCGGTTCGATCGGCTTTTGGTCGATGGACTCGCGGACTCGCTTCAGCGACGTCAAGTACTGGGAGCCGCCTGCGGGAAACGCGGATGCCGACATCGCGATTACGGCGCAAAACCTCGACATTTACTCGAACGCAGACATTCGCGCCGACTATCAGTTGACTGGAGACAACCCAACAGATGGAAGCGGCGGCAGCTTGTTCTTGTTCGGACGAACGCTTACAATAAAACCAGTGTCGCCTGTTGACACGAGCCGTATTTTAGCGGATGCGTGCACTGCTTTCGGAGCAAGCTATATTCTGAAGCCGTATTTTTACACGAATCCTTGTAACGTGAAGTCGAAGTTCTACCGCCTGGCGTGTGCAATAAACACTAACGGCATTGCGGACAACAACACGGCTTACAACGCGCGCGCGCCAACCGAGATTCACGACGAGTTCTGCATGCAAGACACGCCAGGCGTGTTGTTCGGAGTAGTGAAAAACGTTTCAACCGCCGCAGGCATTGCAGGCGGAGCGGTTTGGGTGCAGCGCATTCGCGACAAGAACGGCAATTCAATCAACGTGTCCAACGCAGCCGGAGCGTTGTTGAGCCGTTTTTGGGCGTCGGTCTTTAATTCCGCGAGTCGCGTCACGCCTTCGTCGTTGTCAACTGGGTTGGTGAGACTGCGGTTGGGCGCTGGCGCGGACGAGGCGTTGTTCAACCCCAGGCTTTACTTGTTTCCGCTTGAAACGTATTACTTGGACGTGTGGGTTTCGGACGACCCTGACGACGACTTCAACCTCGGAGTCGCGCGCGCGGCCAAGAGGCACCGGTACACGGTTGTTTTTAGAACGTGATGGCATTGAAGAAAACCGCGTTAATCGCATTGGCTTGCTTTGCGCTGGCAGTCGCCGTCTTTAGTTCTTTTGCTTACGCGCGCGAAGAATGTTCTGAGCCGAACGGCGAGTGTCCCCAAGCCTGCGCGGGCTTGGGATTGTCGTGCACGAGCCAAGACGCTGGAACGGTGGAAGTAGGGGGAACGAAGTACGTTTGCAGGAAGTCCCAGGACGTGGGGTGCGACTGGCTGGGCGGCCCCAACCCGTGTCCGGAGGGAATGGCGCACGACGACGGAGTCGACGGGCTTCCAGAGTGCGGGTTTCCGGTTCTCAACGTCGTCCTCGAGCCAATTGGAATAATCAAGACGCACTACGGCTGCCACGCTGACTTGACTACGAACTGCAGCGAGTCGCCTTCCTGCAGGGCGGGCTACAAGAGAGTCAGGCAGGAACAGTGCCAGCTTCAAGAGCCTGCGACCAAGCAGTGCTGTGAAATAGCGAGGGCCTCGCCCACTCCCACGCCAAGTCCCTGCGAAACCCTGGAGTGCGACGACGTGTGCGACGGGTTTACGAGAAAAGAAGACGGCGAGTGCAATCCGCAGACCGGCCGCTGCGTCTACCAGTCGGTGCAATCGAATTCAAGCGACTGCGGCTACGCGCCGCCCCTGCGCTTGGCCGCCATTCACTTGGTGCCCGAGGACTACGTTGCTTCAGTGAGCGAGGAAGTGCAGTTTACTGCAAGTGCTTACGACAGGGACTTGACGCCGCTTGCGGAAACGCCGCCGCTGACCTGGAATGTTACAAACGCGTCCAAGGCAGACGTTTCCGAAACAGGGTTGTTTACGGCGAGGGTGCCTGGCGAGGTGTGGGTTTGCGCCAGGCACGACGCGAGCATTACTGAAGGCTGCGGCAGGGTCACCATAATCTCGTTGGCCGACTTCGCGCTTGTTCCGGCGTCGCCGGTAGTGGTGTTGGCTGGAACGCGGGTTCCGTTCATGGCAAGGGGCCGCGACGCTATAACCGGGAGAAGCTATCCCTTGAACCCGGCTTGGGCGTGGAACGGCACGGCCGGCAACTCCATTGCGCCGACTGGAACGAACACTTCCGTCGCGGTTTTGTCAGCGTCTTCAACTGCCGGCAACGGAACGGTTACTGCAACCCAGCGCATTGGCACTGGCTCGGCTGCTCCGGCAAAGACTGCCCGCGCTTCCGTAACCATAGTGGAATCGGCGGGAGACCCTGCTTCCATTGAAATAATTCCGCACGAGGAAGACCTTCCGGCGGTCACGGCCGGGCCGACGTCGCTGCAGCTCTATGCCCTCGTGCGCGACGCCGACGGAATAATAGTGGGCGGAACGCCTGCTTGGGAGAGTTCCAACGAGACTGTGGGAAGAGTCTCTGCAGACGGCCTCTTTACGCCCCTTGCAGCAGGCAACGCAATAGTCTCGGCTTCGCTCGGCGACTTGAGCGACGAAATAGCGATTACGGTTGGCGCGTGCATCAACGGAGTCACCCGCGAATGCAGCCAGGGACTGCCTGGATTGTTTACGACTGCTTTGCAGCGCGCCCTCCAGACGTGCAACTCGAACAGGACCTTCGGCCAGTGCTACTTGGACCCCGCGTTCTGGTGCGTGGGCCGCACGGACGCCCACTGCGGCGCAGTCGACGGAACGTGCGACAATGCAACAAAATGCGGTTCCTACACTGGACAGGCCGTGCACTGCTGTCCTGTCAACTGCACTCAGTTCACTGACGCGGACTGCAGGTGTTCGGCGGCCCAGCGGTGCGCGGACGCGGCAAGCGGGTGCTGGGGAACGCAGCCCTGCGTGGACGGCGGCCTCGGAGCCTGCGCGCCGGACTCCCTGTGCCTGGGCGGCGACACCGGAATCTTCAACGTGTTGTTGTGCGCGGCGCGGTACGACCCGGCCAACTGGACTCGCATGACCGGATTCACGACTGTCGAGCAGATGCAGGGAGAGGCGGTTGCCGCCGGGTGCTT
>JBFMEM010000054.1:0-7014 GCA_040753335.1 Microcaldota archaeon | reverse complement strand
TCGTTCAATTCAACGCCGAGGCCTTGCGCCAACGCGTTTAACGGCACGCTGCCGGCGTAGACGAACAGGCCGTCAACGCCGAGCTCGGACCTCGCCCCGGCCGCGTCTTCCAAGACGATGGCCGAAAGGGTTTTTTCGCCCTTTAATTCGACGATTTTCCTTCCCAGCAGGACTTCGGCCCTGCCTTCCTTTTCGCGCAGCTTCTGGACCATCACTTCGACCGCACGGAACTCCGAGCGGTGGATGACGTAGACTTTCGAGGCGACGTCGCACAGGTACAACGCCGCCGAAACGGCGCTGTCGCCGCCGCCGGCCACCGCGACTTTCTTGCCTTTGAAGAACGGCGCGTCGCACGTCGCGCAGTAGGAAACGCCTTTTCCAAAGAGCCTGGCTTCTCCTTCCAAGCCCAGGCCGGCGTGCTTCATTCCGGTTGCGATCAACACTGACTTTGCGTAAACGTTTCCGCCCGACGCCGAAATCACGAAGGAACCGCCTTCCCCGCGTATTCCCTCGACTGCTTCGAACTCCCTTACTTCAACTGGAAAGGTCTTCAAGTGGCTGGAAAACGCGTTTGACAACGCGGGGCCAGTTGACTTCGGGAAGCCGAGGTAATTGTCTACCTCCCTTATTTCGTTAAGCATTCCGCCCAGCGTCTTTTCCTCCAGCAAAATTGTTTTAAGGGCCCTGCGGCTGGCGTAAATCGCCGCCGACATTCCCGCCGGGCCTCCGCCGATTATGGCCAAGTCAAAAGAATCCATGGAAGATTGTTTGGCTGGCAACGTTTTTTAACGCGCACGTTGTTTGCAACAACATGTTGGTCCACAGCCCACCTGCGACCACGCTAGTAGCTGGAACGCGTGAAATAGCGTTGGACTCGAGGGGAGAAAACGCCTTCGTTTCCCACGCGCACGCCGACCACGCGTCGTGCCTGCGGGGCGCCAGGAAACTGATTTGCAGCAGCGCCACGCTCGACCTCCTCGCCGCCAGGGGCTATTCGTCCAAGGCGGCGGAAAGCGCGGGCGAGTTCCGCGACGGCGACCTGACCGTGTCGCTTCCGCCGTCGGGCCACGTGCTCGGGTCGACGCAGTTGCACGCCGAGTGGGATTCGACTTCTTTTACTTTCACTTCCGACTTCAAGTTCTCCGACTCGCTCACGTGCAAGGGAGCAAGAGTAGCCGAGTGCGAGGAACTCCTCATCGAAGCCACGTACGGCCTGCCCCGCTATTCCTTTCCGCCGCGCGAGCAAGTGTACGCGGAAATCGCGTCGTGGGCAAGGCGCAGGCAGGCGGCGGGAGACGTTCTCCTGCTGGGAGGATACTCGCTTGGAAAAGCCCAGGAGCTAGTGAAGCTGTTGAACGACCGCTGCGGCGTCGCGCCAGTTGTTCCGAAGAACATTGCGCGCGTCTGCCGCGTGTACCAAAAGCACGGCGTGAAACTCGACTTCATTGACGCGGAAACGCAGGAAGGACAAGCCGCCATGGCAAACGGCGCTTTTGCCGCGGTCCTGCCGCACCACAAGGTCACGGCGGAACTCGCGGCGGAAACTTCCGCCCTGCACTCGAAGAAAGTCTCGTGCGCCATCGCAACAGGATGGGCTCTCGGGTCAGGGGGAAGCGAGCGCTTCAAGACCTTCTGCCTCAGCGACCACGCGGACTTTCCCGACCTCGTGCGCTACGCGGAGGAAAGCCGCGCGAAGCGCGTGCTTACTATGCACGGCTACGCCTCGGAACTCGCTTGCGCGCTTAAAAAAAAGGGGATAAACGCGGTTTCGCTGGAGGAGGCGAACAAGCCGAGCCTCAAAAAGTGGGTGAGCGAATGCTTGTCGCCTACGTGACTTGCGCCGGCGAAAAAGAGGCGAGCAAAATCGCTTCCGCTGCGCTGAAAGCACGGCTTGCCGCGTGCGCTAACTACTGGAGGGGAAAATCGGTTTTCAACTGGAGGGGGAGACGCCGGAAGGCAAGCGAGTGGTTCCTGTTGCTCAAGACGACGGCCGCCAAGTACCCGGCGCTCGAAAAACTCGTCAAGCGCCTTCACTCGTACGAAGTTCCGGCGGTAATGGCGTTCGAGCCAGTTGCGGCCAGCAAGCAGTTCTGCTGCTGGGTTGATGAAGAAGTGAAGTGAAATAGAAAGGCGCGAGCGAACACTGCTGCTGAGGAAAAGCGAGTTTGTTTTCGTGATGCTCGCGCTGGTCGGCGGACTCGCGGCCGTGATAAACGCGCCGATGATGGCGGCCGCGAAAAGAAAGCCGGCGTCGGAAGAATTAGCGAAATACTATTCCGTTGGAAGAAAATAGGGAGTCAAGGCTGGCGCCGGAGGCGTTCGAAAAAATTGCGGGCGCTGCGGAAGGGGGCGAGAAGCAACTGTTTTCTCTGAAAGCGCTTTACGCTGGCGGCGATTCGCTTGTTTGCCTGCCTTGCCGCAGCAACTAGGGCGTGGAGCTTTGCTTCGTCCTTCAATAATCCCTGGCCTCCTTTCGCTAAGGTAATGCGTTCGATGTACATCGGAAGCCTTCCGCTGGAGCAGAAGACGCCGCCGACGTTGACAACGAAAGTAACTACGTGGGCGGCGGGGCGTTCTGGCGCGTTTGAGAAAACCAGTATTTTTCCAGAAGAGTCAACCGCCGCGTTTACCGCCAACCGGTTTTCGCCGTATCCTGCAACAAACGAAGTTCCGCCGACGCTCTCGCGGGTGGCCGCGTCAGAAAATTGTTTTCCTGCAAGCATGCGTGCGTTGTGTTCAATCGTTTCCTTGTCCAAGGAAGGGGGCGCGGGTGGTTCGACGAATTGTTTCAGCGGGAGGCGCGAGCCGTCGGCTAAAATCACTTCCTTTCCTAGCACGTGAATCGGCTGTTTACTCCATTCCTCGGCCAAAGCAAACCCCGTAGTAAAATGGGCCCGCGGAGAGTCGAACTCCGCATCTCCTGTGTGTGAAACAGGCGTCTTGCCGCTGCCGAAACTACTCGGTATTGAACTCAGTAGTTTTATCGACTACGGGCCCTGAAATATTCAGTGAGAAGGAGTTAATATCTTGATCGCCGCGGCGTAGTGCTGGCGCGCTTTTTCCCTCGCCTGCCGCAGGACTATCTTGTGCTTCCACGCGAACTCGATTTTGTTGCGAACCCATTCCTCGGCGCTTTCCAAGTCGTTGGAGTAATTGTCGCGCAGGGCGATGAAAAGCAGCCATGACGCGTTTTCCAAGTGCGCGAGGCCGTCGGCGCTGACGAGCGCCTTCTCCTCGGCGTTCGACGCTTGTCTTCCGTCGACGTGGTGGTGAATGCAGTCTGCAACGCGTTCGATGAACTCTGGCTTTGCGCCGAATTGCTTCAGGATCTTCCTCGCTTCCTCGGCGCTCTTCAGCTCGTGCGCGCCGCGCTTCAGCTGCTTGGACCGCAGGCGCGCTACGTCGTGCAGCCAGGCCGCGACTTCTACGACGCTTCGGTCGGCGCCGGTTGCGCGCGCTAGTTCTAAGGCGTTAAAGACGACGGGCAGGAGGTGCCGCTTGTAGAAAAGGGGATCGGCTTCCGACCGCACGAGCGCGGCGCACTTGGCCGCCAGTTGTGAGGAGGGCGCGTAATCAGGCACTTTGTTCCCCTTCCTCCTTCGGCGCTTCCGCCGCCGTTTCCGCGTGCTGTTGCGCGGGGGGTTCTTTGTAGCTGCCGGTGCGCGCGCTGTGCATTTCGCTGCGCGGCCGCGGCCTGCCGTAGAAGCCTCGTTCGCGCTCGCGTTCGCGCTGGCGTTCCATTAGCTTCTTCTTTTTTTCGTAGACTCTCAAGTGTTTTCCGCAGCCGGGGCAGTAGGCGAACTCGCGGAAAAACGCGCGGGAGTAAGACTCGCTCGGGTCGGCGTCCTTGCGCTCGACAGGATTCGAGAAAACCGCTTTTTCTATGAAAACGGCTTTGTCGCGGCGCACTTGCCTGCCGCACGCGGCGCACTGTACTACTCTTTCCCTTCCCCTGCCCATTTGCTGAAAACCCCCTTCGAAACAAAAAGCGACTATTGTTAGATTCTGCACAAGGTGGTTTTTAAGCTTTATAATGCCGCGTGCTTGCGCAGCGCCCTTATCTTGCCGAGCGGCATTCCCGACAGGAGGCGGGCCTCGGCGTTTTCTAAGTCGAAGCACTCGTTTTCGAACAACGGGCCGAGGAGTTCCTTGCAGGGCCGGGCGTTGAAGGCTAGGCCGCCGCTGAGCGTGTTGAACGCTGGAAAAACGATTGCCTGCTGCGAAGCGGCGTAGCTGATGCACTTCCTTGTTTTGCCGAGTATCCACGCGCGTTCGCTCCACCTGAACCCCAGCGCGTCGTTCAACTCTATCAACGGATGGTCGTGCGCCAGCAGGAGAAGAGGTGCTTTCGCGAGCTCCGGCGCGGGCCACGCGTGGCCGTGGCAAAGGCCGTATTTTTTTCCGCCCAGTGAGACAAGCGCGCCCTGCGGCCCGATCATTTCAATGAGTCCTTCGGCGGCGAGTTCCTGGAGCTGGCCGTCGTGGTTGCCTTTTGCGACTACTATTTTCTTGCAGCCGCTTTCAAGAATTTCGTGAAAGAACGAGCGCATCATCTGCTTTTCCTTGAGCTCGAGGCCGTAAATGTCGTGCTTTGCGTCGCCGAGGACGAGGAGTTCGCTGGAGCGCGTCGTCGTCATCAGCGCACTGATTTCTTCGGCGGTCGCCTTCCACTGCAACGGCATTCGCACGCCCTTGCGCCGCAGTTCGAACTCTATTCCCAGGTGCAGGTCCGCTACCAAAAGCGTTTTTCCCGCTACTGCCGCGGGCTTGCCTGAAACGAATTTCATAATCAGTACTGTCTCGCTACGTAGACGAGTTCCTTGGCGGGCTTGCCGCACGCGACGCAGTTGGCTCCCGCCGGCGGGTTTTCCTGGGCGTCGACGCGGACGCCGCGCACGTCTCCGGTTGTCTTGGCCTTTATTTCGTCCGCGCAGTTCTTGCCGCTCGTTTCCAGCGAGCACAGGGGCACTTTGACGAAGCCGCCTTTCTCGAGTTGTTCGCCCAGTTCGTCCATCGAGTTGGCGGCGCGAATCTGTTTCGAGAACCACTCGTCCGCTGCCCTGCGCAGGTTTTCCGACAGGGCCTTGCCGAGTTCGGCGATTTTCTTAGGCAAGTCTTTTTCCGCCACTTTGGTTTTTTCGCCGGCGTCGCGTCGGGCGACAACGAATTCCTTTGACTCCAGTTCTCGCGCCCCGACTTCCACGCGCAATGGAACGCCTTTCATTTCCCAGTAATTGTACTTGAAGCCCGGCGTGGCCTGGCTTTCGTCTGCTTCCGCGAGAAAACCGTGTTCGCACAACGCTTTCGCTATTTCGCGCGCCTTTGCAGCGATTTTTTCTTCGAATCCCTTTTTCTGCACGGGGACGACGACCACCTGGAGGGGCGCGATTTCAAACGGGAGAACCAGGCCTTTGTTGTCGCCGTGCACCGAGATTATGGAGGCGTAGATGCGGGAGATTGCGGGGCCGTAGCACGTCTGCCAGCAGTACTGGCGTTCTCCTTTTTCGTCCATGTAGGCCACGTTGAATGGCTTTGCGAAATTCTGGCCAAGCAAGTGGGTTGACGGCTGTTGGATGGTTCTTCCGTCGGGCATGAGCGAGTCTGCGCCGTAGGTGTGCACTGCTCCCGGGAACTTGTCCCACTCCGGTCGCTGGAAGTAAATGAACGGAACTCCGAGGGTCTTGTGCATGACTTTCTCGGTTGTCTGCATGTCTTGCCTTACCTGCGCTTCGGCTTCCTTCTGGGTGGCGAAGACGTCGTGAGCCTCTATCCAGTGGAATTCCCGGCTGCGGATGAACGGGCGAGTGGCTTTGGTCTCGTGGCGCCACACTTGGCAGCTTTGGTATATTTTCAGCGGCAGGTCGGAGGCTCCTTGTATCCAGAGGGAATACATTTTGTACATCGCCGTCTCGCTCGTAGGCCGCATGGCCAGCTTTTGCTCGAGTTTTTCTTCGCCTGCTTCCGTGACCCAGAACACGTCCGGCGCAAAGCCCTCAACGTGCTCTTTTTCCTTCAAAAAGTTTTCTTCAGGAATAAGGGCGGGAAACAAGGCCGGCTTGTGGCCGGTTGCCTCGAGCTCGCGCTCGAACAAGGAATACATTTTCTTGATTGACGACACGGCCCACGGCATGAAAACAACGAAGCCTTTGACGTTGTAACGCAAGTCGCAGAGTCCCGCCTGCTTCGTGATTTCGGTGTACCACTCGCTGAAGCGCTTGCTCTTGTCTATGTCGAACTCGTTTCCAAGTGAAGCCAAGTTCAATCCCTCAGGTTTTTTTCAGTAGTTCCTTCGCGGTCTCGCCGAATTCTTTCACGAATTCAATAACGAACAACGCCGATTCCTCATCGGAAGCCAGTCCGCCGTACTGCAGGTTGTGCCGCTCGAGCCGGATTCTGTCGGCTTTTTCCAACAGTTCCTTTTGCTCGGGATAAAACTTTTTCAACGCAAGAAACAGGCAAGCGTGGCTTCTTTCGAGGCATCCCTTGTTGAACAGGAGGGCGCGCGCGTAGTGAAACAAGGAGTTGTAGGCAATGATTTCGCATACTTCGTTTTCGTCCATTTCAAGGTTTCTCTTCGCGCTTTTCAAAAATTTGTCGGCCACTGAAATGGATTGGCGCACGCGTTCCGGAGCGTTTTCCGCTTTTCTGATCAGCCCTTTTTCAAGGCATTCTTCGAAGGTCATAACGGCATTCCCTTCAACAACACGTGGTTCCTGAGCACCGACTGCGCGAAGGGCTCGCCTTGCCTGCCCTTCTCCCATTTTTGAGGAGGCACGACGGTAACCTGAATTCTTTTACCCAGTTTTTTTTCCAGTTCTGCAACGCCTTTTTCGCTCAGCTGCTCGCGGCGGCCGATTATCAGCAAGTCCACGTCACTTTTTTCGTCGTACTCCCCCGAGGCAAAGCTTCCGTAGACCGCGAAGGAAACGGCGCCCTCTGCCGCGACGGACTCCGCGTTTTTCCGCCTGAGTTTCTCCAAAAAATATGCCCTTTTCACTGCCTTCACGACGAAAG
>JBFMEM010000053.1:6212-7021 GCA_040753335.1 Microcaldota archaeon | reverse complement strand
CCGCGCCGCACACTGCTTTCGCCACGGCGGCAACGACGTGGCCGGTTACTGGACTGCTCATTCTCCTCGCGGCGGCCGTTGCTTTCTTGTTGTACGGAAAAACCGGACGACAAGGCCGCGCCGGCTTCCTCGACGACGCCGTTGCCGAGCAAGAGAATGAAAAATCGTTGTCGAAGAAAGTCGAGCCGCAAAAGAAGCCTGACTACAAGTTCTATTGAAACCCTTTTCACAACGCGTGCTCGAACTCTGCGCGCGCGTTTCCCGAGGAAAAGTAACGACTTATTCCGAAATAGCGAAAGCCCTCGGAAAACCAAAGGCAGCACGTGCCGTCGGAAACGCCTTAAACAAAAACCCCTTCGCCCCGCGAATTCCGTGTCATCGGGTAGTGCGCGGCAGTGGAGAAACAGGTGGTTACGCCGGAGGTCGTGTTGAAAAAGAAAAGCTATTACTCAGAGAAGGAATCTGTGTGAAAAACCATCGGATTCCGAGAAAAGAATTCGAAGCAAAAACCTTTAGGTTTTAGTTAGACGCGCCCGAAGTCGCGTAGCAACCTGAGGTCGTAGAACAAGCGGTTTCCGTCGTCGGCGCGGCTCCATTCAACTAAGCAGTCTAAGCCGTGAAGCCTGGCCGCGCCTTCCATCAAGAAGTCCATATCCCCTTCGTCCAACCAGTGCCTTCCACGCATTGAAAGCACTTTGCCTGAAGAACGCGATAACAACAACGTAGTGGGCGTGGTTACGCCCACCATTATGTCGAACTCCTTCGCGCATTCCAGGACAATGCTGTTGCCGCGCAGCAACAGGTTTCCT
>JBFMEM010000053.1:0-6202 GCA_040753335.1 Microcaldota archaeon | reverse complement strand
GTTCCAACAAGGCTGGACGATGAAAATGCCTTTTCCCTCCAAGCGCCTGCTGAAGTCGTCCACTACTCCGGCTACTTCGTGTTTTTGCACGTATGCCTTGTAGGGCAGCGCTAACTCGTTTCCGCCGCCTTCAAGGCAGGACCGGATTATCCAGCCGAGTGGAGCGTATTGCTCGTCCAAGAAATTGATTTCCGAGGAATTGCGTGCGACCCTCCAGTCGGGACAGCGCAGGCCGCGGCGCCTTAATTCAATCAAGCCGTCGAGCTTTCTCATTCATCTCAGCCAACGCGTTTTCCTCTCAATCCATTCCGTTGCTTCCTCGAATTCCTTGAACCTGCGCTCGTCGTCCCGGAAGCGCTTCGGGTGAACCGTCCGGCGAAGGCTTTCACCCCTCTGGTACAGCACTTCGTGCTTGCAGTGCAGCAGCTCGTGAAAAACCAGGTAGCGCACGACGTAGTCCGGAACGGCGGGCGAGTCGAATACCCTGCTTATCACGAGGCGGTTGAGCGCGGAGTCGTGGTAGCCGAGCCTTCGGCGGCTTTTTTCGCGCGACCACCCGATTTCCGGCAAGTCGGTTCCTTGAAACAAATCAGGGTATTCGGCGGCAACCGAAAAGAGTTCCTGCTTCAAGTCAAAATGGCTTCCCTCCGCAACCGCCTTTGCGGCCCTTCCACGCAGGCGACGCATAGAGTCGGACAAGCCGGACGTCGCTTTTTTTGAAACGAATTCCTTATAGGCAGAGAGAAAAACTCGTTCCCCTTCCCCGACGCGCTTGCGGAAGGCCTTTGAAACCAAGCACAGCGCCAAACCCGTAACTGCGTCCTGGGAAGCGGCTTTGAAGCCGTCGCTAACCCTGGCGACGAGGGTGTTTTCTTGCACGCGCAGCGAAGCCTTTAGGGAAGCGAATTCCTCGAACCTCGCGTCCACAAAGTAGTCCCTCACCCCCAGTAAGCCGCAGGCGCTGTAGAAAGCGAGATTCAAGTCGCCTTCTCCGACGCCTGCTTGGCCCAGGTTTTTGGCAAGCTTAACTCGGTCTTCCATTGGCTCTCGCAAGCTATTTATTGCACGGGAAGAAATAAGTATGCAGGGACGGCGAGTGGGCGACTGTCGGTGGCCTTCTCCTCAAAGAGGGGCTGCTGAGGAACTTCCCTTCACCGCCCGGCCCAAAACCGGGTAAAAAAGGCGCGCAAGCGCCCCCGCTTAAGGCAGGAGCCGAGAGCAGAAACGATACTTTCTCTCGCCGAGGAATGACCCAACGACCGGCGAAGCGAGAAAAAAGGTGAAACGGCTCGGCTTGGTGCAACGCCGATTTGGCGGCTTAGTCCAATGTTGCCGAAAACAGAAAAGGGGGTACGGCTCGCCGCCCCTGCCATCTTTTTTTCTTATTTAAAAAAATTAGAGCGTCTGCAGCGCCACGCCGATGAAGAGAAGCACTGCCGACGCCACGAGGTACTTGTTGACTTGCCTCCACTTGCCGGTAAGCGCTAGCCCGCCGATGTAGGCGATGAAGCCGACGAGCAGTGCCTTGTCGATTGCGAAAGTGTAGACGACTGCCGCAATCATTGCCAGCAGCGTTGCAACCTCGACTTTGTCGTACTTCTTCAACTCTTCCTTTGCGGGAAAGAGCATTATGCCAACCCACAACAGCACTCCCGTTGTTGCTATGACTGGCACGAGGTTAACGAGGGGAGCGAGGAGGAAGAACAACAGCATGAGCACGCCGCACACTATTGCGGTGAAGCCGGTTCTGCCGCCTTCGCCTATTCCAACCGCGCTCTCGACGTAAGTAATTATGCTTGTCGTGCCGAGCTGCGCGCCCAACGCCGCTCCCGCTCCGTCGACGAGCAGGGTTTGCTTCATCTTTGGAACCTTGCCTTGCTTGTCTAGCTTACGCGTCAAGCCAATCAGTTTGGCGACGCTGCCGTAGAAGTCTATCAAGAAAAGCACGAGGATTATGCTCAGCATTTTCGGGTCGAGGATTACTCCCAAGTCTGCCTTGAGCACGCCTTGCAGCATGTCTGCCGACACTTCAATGGCCTCTCCAGTTGTTTGGCCAAGGCCAATGAAGTGCGCGACCGCCGTGCACAGGATTATGCTTATCAGCACCGCGCCGCCTACCTTGAACCTGCGTAGCAAAAGCACTGCAGCGACTCCGAAGTAAAGCACGAGCGCGGCAGGCGAGAAAAGCACGCCGATTCCTTTGAGCGCAATGCCTTCGTAGACAAGCACGCCTGCGAGCTTCAACGCAATCAGCCCGAGAAACACTCCGACGCACAGCGAAAGGCCTGCGTTCATGCGCTCCGGAATGGCGCGAATTATTTTCTCGCGCACTCCGCTAAGCGTTAAGACTATAAAGATCACTGCAGACCAGAACACTGCACCCAGCGCCTGCTGCCAAGTAAAGCCCAGTTGGCCGATTACGTAAAACGCCACGAACGCGTTGATCTCCATTCCCGGCGCGAGGACGAGGGGCTTGTTGGCGAAAACGCCCATCAACAGCGTCGCCACTGCCGACGCGACGATAGTGGCAAAGAGCACGACGCTCTTGTCGAAGCCGCCTTGGCTGAGAATGGAGGGGTTGACGACGAAAATGTAGGAAAGCGCCAGGAAAGTAGCCACTCCCGCAATGATTTCCGTCCTGAAGTTCGTCCCGTATTTCGCGAACTCGAATAAACGCGCTATTTTGTCGCGAAAGCTCGCGCTAGACACTTGCTCCATTTTCATTGCCTCCTTTCAGCGGCCGACTTCGAAAATCGCGAAGTCGCTGACCTTTCTTCCCCGCATTTCGTACTCGGGCGTAAAGTGCAGTCCGCGGACTTTGAGCCCCGCGTCGCCGAATACTTTCTCGTACCACTCGAGGGGACGATGCATTTCGACGATGCGGTAACCGCCTTCCTTCTTTATCTTCTCGTACTCGTGGTTTTCCCAGTACTTGTTGCCGGTTTGAATGCGGAAGTCGATGACTGACTCGGGAAGGTCGAAGATGCGGGGGTTGCAGAAGCCGATGAAGCCGCGGCCGTTCTTACGCAGGCAGCGCTTGATGTTCTTGGTTATGTTGACGACTTTGGCTTCGTCGGGAACTATGCAGACCACTAGATTGCAGACGACCGCATCGAACTCGCCGTCTGGAATCTGCGCCGCGTCCGCGTAAACGTTTTTGGCGCCCACTTTTTGGCCGGCCTTCTTGCGCATGTCCTCCGAAACGTCGAAGACCTTGACTGCAGCGCCCAGTTTGGCCGCTCGTTCGGCGACTACTCCCGGTCCCGCGCCGTAGTCAAGCAACCGCTTGCCTTTCAGGTCGCCAAGCAGCGAGAAAAGCGTGTTGTCGTAGATTTTTTGCTTCAGGTCCTCGCCCTCCAGCTCTGCAAGCACAGCAGCCCAGTCGCTCTTGAGGCCGACGAATTTCTTGCGGCTGCCCTCTAGAGCGTTTTCCCACGTCACCGCCTTTTCAGAAGCGATTACCATTTTCAACTTCTCCACCGGCGACTCGCGCCGGCAAAATAACCTTAGTTTTTCAGTAAATATTTACTTTCTTGGAATAAAACACAAAAAAACCGAAAAAAATAAAAAATAATGCGGACAAATAGTACTTTAATGAAACTGGATGCTAGGGACAGAAAACTGCTTGACCTGCTGTACGTCAACTCGCGCGCCAGCTTCACGCAACTCGGCAAAAAACTGAGGCTAAGCAGCGCCGCCGTAGAACGGCGGCTCTCGAAGCTCAAAAAGGAAGGAATAGTGTCCCTGCTTTTCGCCGACGTCAACCTCGCCAAACTTGGGCTAAAGGCGTACCGGCTATACCTGAAGTTCGACGTCATGGACAAAAAGACCGAGCGCGAGGTGGTGCGGCTTTTCGAGGAATACCCGCGCACACTATGGGGCGTGATCTGCGAGGGAGAGTATGATGTCCTCCTGCGGTTCGTGGCACGCAACGAGTTCGAAGTCGAGAAAGTTATTGCGATGCTACTCCAAAAGTTCGGCAAGAAAATAATTGACAAGACGCTGATTACCACCACCTACCAGACTTATTTTTCGTGGAACAAGGCGTTCGAAACGCCGAGGAAGCCCGAGCTTCCCGTCGAGAGAATGGAGAAGGAAGAAGAAGTCGACAGGATTGATGTTGAAATCCTCTCCGCGCTGTACGCCAACGCGCGCGAAAGCACGGTCGGCATTTCAAAGAAAGTCGGGCTTACGCCCGACGCGGTCAACTATAGAATAAGGAAGCTGACGGCAAAGCGATTCATTCTAGGCTACACTGCGTGGTACGACGCGAAAAAACTCGGCTTCAACTACTACAAGCTCCTCCTCGGCTTCCGGAACGTAACCGCCGACATGGAAAAGGAATTCATTCAATACTGCGTGGAAAAAGACGACGTAGTGTTCCTCAACAAGACAATTGGAAGCTGGGACCTCGAAGTGGACATAATAGTCAAAGACAACAAAGAACTGCACGAGTTCGTGCGCGAAATGAAGACGAAATTCGGCAACATAATCGGCAAACACCATTTCATCGCGGCAATCGAGGAAAGAATGCTCAACCCGCTTCGCGGCGAATAAGGTAGTCAATTAAAATAAGTTGCACGCCAAATCATGTAAATTCATCCGGTGAAACGCCAATTGCTTAAAGCCAGTGAAATTACTGCGAAGTACTTGAAGTTCTTCGAGTCAAAGCAGCACGCCGTAATCTCGTCCGTCTCCCTGATTCCGGAAAACGATCCGACTGTCCTCTTCACGACAGCCGGAATGCATCCCCTTGTTCCTTTCCTCTTGGGCCAGCCCCACCCGCGCGGCAGGAAGCTGGCGAACGTGCAAAAGTGCCTGCGCACTGACGACATTGATGAAGTCGGAGACGGCTGCCACCACACCTTCTTCTTCATGCTAGGCAATTGGTCGCTCGGCGACTACTTCAAGAAAGAAGCCATTGAAATGAGTTGGGAGTTCCTTACGAGCAAAAAATGGCTGGGCCTCGACCCTAACCGCATCAGCATAACGTGCTTCGCAGGCGATACGGACGCGCCCCGCGACGAGGAATCTGCGAGAGCCTGGCGCGAACTCGGAATCCCGGACGAACGCATTTTCTTCAACCCAAAGAAAGACAATTGGTGGGGTCCTGCGGGACAGACCGGGCCATGCGGACCGGACACGGAAATGTTTTACGACAGCGGAAAGCCAGCGTGCGGCCCCGACTGCAAGCCTGGCTGTTCTTGCGGCAAGTGGGTTGAAATCTGGAACGACGTGTTCATGGAATACGAAAAGAAACTACCCTTATTCCTGGTAGACGGCATGCATTGCCTATACAACAAAGAGTTTAAGCTCAACAACGAACTGCTTAGCTTCCTAAAATCAAAACCAAACAAAAAAATATTGGTAGTCGACGGATTCGCCGATAAAGCCTTAGAGCTCGTTGTCGAACACGGATTCGAAGTTTTTTCACAAGAAGGAAGATGGAAAAAAGAAAACCCCGAGTTTTTCACTGAATTAATGAAAAAATATTCTCTGGCCGCAGACGACCTTATTTACTTCGACCACAGCAAGGCAAACTTATTAGGCGCCGAAGGAGCAGGAATCAAAACAACAATGCTGTTCAACGGCGACACTAAGGAACTACCACAATTTATAGAAAACAACTCTTGCTTCTATCGCAGGCTAAAGCAGCAAAACGTCGACACGGGAATGGGGTTGGAACGCACTGCCGCGGTAATGCAGGGCGCGCCAAGCGACTACGAAACCGAGTTGTTCGCGCCGCTAATGACTTGGCTCAAGCAAAACTCGCGGACGCAAGACGTAAAATCGATGCGCATTATCGCCGACCACCTCCGCGCGGCAGTATTTGTTCTCGCCGACGACAAGGGAGTTGCTCCAAGCAACGTAGAACACGGCTACATCCTCCGCAGGCTAATCAGAAGGGCGATAAGGCACGCACACTCCCTGGGAGTCGAGGGCCGGTTCTGCAAAAAACTTGCGGAAATAGTCGTCAAAATCTATGGCGACGAGTGGCCTGAACTCAAGCGCAACCAAGCATTCGTCTACTCCGAACTCGAGAAGGAGGAGCAAAGGTTCGCCGAGACGCTTGAACGGGGTTTGCACGAGTTCGAAAAAATCTTTGCGCAAGCCAAAGGCAGACTCTCGGGAGAACACGCCTTCCTATTGTACCAGTCTTACGGCTTCCCCCTTGAAATGACGGTGGAACTCGCAAAGGAAA
>JBFMEM010000052.1:0-7271 GCA_040753335.1 Microcaldota archaeon | reverse complement strand
TGCCTTCTGTTATTCTGGCTACGCGTAGTTCAACGTCTTTTGGAGGCTGCATTTTAAGTAAAACCTGCCCATGTCACGCGGCTTTGCTGAACTTCCTCATTTTCACAATGCCTTCTTTGATGATTTGGCGGATGCGCTCGCGCGTCAACTCCCTTTCCGATGTCAGAAACGGCCCAACGCGCGTTCCAATGTCTTGGTAAGTCGCCTTGTCCTCCTCGGTTTCGTGGATCAAGAGGTTTACCGCGTGCTCGAGCGTGCCTTCTTTGGAACGAGGGTATGGAATCAAGTAACGCGCGCGAATGACTGCCTCGTGGTCGCGCGAAAGCCGCGGAAGCAACGCGGCGATTTGCGACTTCAGCCTCTTTGCCGCAAGCTCGTCTTCTGCGCTGGGCTCGCGCGATGGAACGAAGTCCTCGACTCTCTTGCCCTCGTAGCCCCTCTCGTAGTCTTCGCCGTAACGCGGGGCGGAGAGGGACTCGAATTTTCCTTCGAAGCCGAGTATTTGCGACACCTTGGATTCAGGCAAGCCTGTTTTGCGCGCGATGGCGGCGTGAGTGGGCTCTATTCCGTATATCAAAAGCCTTTCCTCCACTTTCTGGAGGCGGTTGATCTGCTGCACCATGTACGGGGGAACGCGCACGCGCTTGTCGTTGGCCAGCGCGCGGGTTATGTGGTGGCGGATCCACCACGGCGCGTAAGTCGAAAAACGCAGTTTCTTGCGCGGGTCGTACCTCTTCGCCGCCTCCATGAGCCCCTCGTTTCCTTCTTGAATCAAGTCAAGCAAGGGAACGCCGAAGCGCGACGCGTAATAGTGCGCAACCGGAATGACAAGCTTAAGGTTGTTCAGCACGAGTTGTTCCTGCGCCCTCGCGTCTCCCTGGATTGCCTTGCGGCCGAGCGCCAGTTCTTCCTCGTGCGTTAGAATGCGGTGGGAAAGGGCTTGCTTGAAGTAAAGCTCTTGCGCGAGCGTCCTCTCTCCCGCGGACACGCGCTCGGGCTTGTTGTACCTCCAGACCCTGAACCACGGACGAAGGGGCATGTAATTAGATAGAAGGAAAGCGGTTAAAAAGAAAGGGGCCGCGTTTCAGCGCACTGCCTTTACTTCGTACACGGTGACGGGCTCGGTTTTTCCTTTGACGAGCAGGGGAGGCAGGCGGGCATCGACGACGTGGGACTCGACCAAGTCGTGCACTGCCTTGCTTACGAGTATCTGGCCGGGCCTCGCGTTGGACTCGAGGCGCGCGGCGAGGTTTACGTTGTCGCCGATTACAGTGTAGTTCATGTACTGGGGGCTGCCGAGGTTGCCGACGACCATTTCGCCGACGTTTATTCCAATGCCGAGCTTGAATTGGACGTTCAAGCCGGCGCGCGCCCACTTTCTGTTGAGGCGGTCGAGTTCGCGCTGCATTTCCAGCGCCGCCTGCACGGCGTGCAGCGTGTCCTCCTTGTGGGCAACCGGCGCTCCGAACAACGCCATGACGGCGTCGCCGATGTACTTGTCGATTGTTCCGCCGTGCTTGAAAATAATTTCCGTCATGACGGAAAAGTATTCGTTCAAGAACTTTACGAGTTCCTTTGGATCCATTTTCTCGGCCATTGAAGTAAAGCCCCGCAAGTCGCCGAACATCACGGTAATGCTTTGCCTCTTGCCGCCCAAGCCCACTGACTCCGGGTCTTTCAAAATCTCGTCGACGACTTTCTCGGAGACGTAGCGCTTGAACACGTCGCGCAACTGGTTTTTCTCGCGTTCCTGGAACACCGCGTTGTCCGCCTGGCTCGCGATGGTGGTAAACAATTTGGCGTCTTCCGCGCTGAAGTTCGGGTGCTTTTTCTTGTTCAAGACCACGAACGCGCCTACTATCGCTCGTTCCGCGGAGTAGATGGGGGCGCACAGCGCCGTCCGCGTTTCAGTGCGCCTGATTTCGCTTGCGTCGAAGTTCTTGGGGTTCTTGTCCAAGTCAATGTAAACCGAAACCCGCGTTTCCCGCGTGATGGCGTCGGCAGCCAGTTCCTTCGGCAGCGAGTAGTGCGCGCGCTCGAAGCGCGAGCGCGCCGCGTCGTTCGCAGCCGCGACTTCGAATTCCTTGTCTTTCTTGAGGAAAATAACGCCCATTTCCGCGTCGAGGGTTGCGACGAACTCGTCTATGACGCGGTGCAGGAGTTCCGTGAAGTCGGGAACGTTTTCAATCAACTGGTTGATTTTGTACACCAAGCGGAGTTCCTTGTTGCGGCGGTCGACTTCGCCGAACAAGTAAGAGTATTGGAGCGAGTGCTGGACTTGGCCGGCGATGGCGGTCAAGAGTTTTTCGTCGTCCGGCCCGAACTCGTCGGCGTCCTTCTTGTTCACCGCGCCGAACACGGCGAGGGGAACGTCTTCAGCGAAAGTATAGACGGGAACCACGACTATCGAGTGGATGAAGGGAGTGATTTTGCCGGAGTGCGAAAAGGGAACGCGTTTCTTGATGGCCTGCTTGCTGGGCTTCTTGAGCTGCTCGTAGGACGCGGAGGCGTAGAGGCTGCGCAGCCTGTCCGTTACCGCAATCATTTCCAGCGATTCCGAGGGCTTGTCGTACAGGAAGATGAAGCCCTGTTCGGCGTTCAGCGCGGAAGTGACTTGGTGGAGCACGCGCTCGAGCACGTCGGCAGTGTCGGAAGTGGACTTCTGGATTTCGTTGAGCTTGCGGTATAGAAGAAGCTCTTGTTTCTCAAGCTCTGCCGCAGGCATCCGCAATTCACTCGAGTTCCTCGCGCATGGACGGGCTTTCGATGTTCAACGAAATCTCGCTCTTGTAAGTCACCGTGTCTCCCACATAGCATTGAACCGTTAACTTGTATTTCGACGACATTATTCCGCTGGGAAGGGTGGCATACAAGTCGAACATTACTGTCTGGGTCTCGCCGGGATTCAACTGCGACAAATAGTATTCCAGGACATTGTGCTCGGGGTCTTCCGTGTACTCGCAGCCGAAGCGCGTGATGTGCAATACCTTGGGGGAAATGATGCGGATGACGCCGCTTGCCGCCGGAGCCGCGCCGACGTTCGACGCAGTTATCGTGAGCTTCGAGTGCTCGCCGCTCTTGACGACCGTCGACTCGCGGATTACGTCCAACTCGACTTTCGGCGTTCCTAAGGCGTTCAGCCCCTCGGCAGTCAGGTTGTAGGCCTTGCCAAGCATTCCGGTTGCGAGGACGTATCCGTGTTCGATAAGCATGCTTATGTCGCGCTCGACCTGCTCTTTCGTCAGGTCGAGGGTGCGCGCAATGTCCTGCAGCTTCACTGTGCCGAGGCTTATTGCGTAAAGGATTTGTTCCTGCGTAACTGTCAACGTCTTCTTCATTTCCTAAACCACCTTGCTAACAAGAGTAGAAAATATCACCAAACGTGCTTTAAAAAGGATGCGTTTAACGCCTGAGTTCAAGCAGCATGAACGGAAGAGTCGCGTAACTCACGCCGTTGCGCAGGCGCTCGACGACCCGCATGCGCCTCGTCTTGTCTTTCCCGTCAACCGCGCCGGCAAAAAAGCGCTTGAGCACCGCGTCAACCGCGTGCTGCGCCGCCGGAATCCTTTCCTGCAGCTTCACGACCCTCTCTTTCCCCACCGCCGCCTCCAAGTCGGAAACCATCTTGTCGGTCAAGTCGCCCGCCGCGTGAAACTCGTCAATGAAGCGAATGACGGCGCGCCTCATCGAAGCCGTTCTTTCAACCGCGTGCCTGGAGTCCACGCGAAAAGCGTGCCTCAGCAGAACGTCGCGCGCAATCAAGTCCATTACGCCAGCCGCGCAGTAGTAATTAGAAGTAAACTGCACTTCAGTGCCTCCCGCCGGCTTCATGACGTAAGGATAGCGCAGCGACCTGCTCACGAAGGCGGCCACGTGAGGCAGTTCGTCACGCAAGCGGTAATGCCTTTCCGCCAGCTGCTGCGCCGCCGACGCCATCGCCTCCCGCGCGGCCTCCTGCGCCCTGACTCCGTGCTTCCGGAAAGTAGCCAGCCTGATGCTGTTCAAACCCGCCTCCAAAACCGGGCGGACGACCGACTCCCTAGCGAAAACCTTTGGAGACAAAACGCGACCCCCTCGCGTAAGATTGGCGAAACAACTTATTTAAGCCGGACGTCGAGGCGGCGGCTGAGAGCCCGCGATAGGTTTTTATTCGCTGAAGCAGTGGAAGAACGCGCGCTCTCCGCGGGGGAGTGCAGATGCAGGTGCAGCAAAACAAATCTTCTTGCCTTTCCAGCAGACAGGCTTTTCGACTCGCTTTCGGCTTAGCCCGTTTACGCGTTGTCGTGCCTTTCTCGCCGGGGGCTTGAAAAAAGAATCCTTTCCGGAAAGTGGAGTTTGAAGCGCTTGATTGCGCAAAAAAAGCGCTTCGTCCGACGGCACTGCCGGCGGAAAAATTCATGTGGGCGCTGAACCCGCCCGTTCAATGGTTCGACTCCCTGCTGCGCTGCAGAGCATGAATCCCCCGCGGGGAAACTCATCTTTCCCCCAGTTCGTTCAAAAGAAACGTTGCGAAACCGCGCAGGGGAACGCGCATGTTGTTCAAGCGCTCTAACAGAGCCTCGGCCCGCGCGGAATGCGTCGTGGAAGCACGGAATTTCTTGGCGTGCGCCTCGACTTCGTTGTCGGCCGCGATTATCCTCTTCAACGCAGGCGCGGCCAGCGGCCCGAAGGTTCTCTTGAACGCCGCAATCGCCTCGGCCTCGGCTTGCTCGTCTTCACCCACGTATGCTTCGAGGGCGCGGGACGCGGCTTCACGCAACGGCCGGCTCGGCCCGAGGTCGGCGGCGGTCTTGACGTCCGCCGCCTTTTTGGCGTAATAATCGAGCAAAACGACGCGAAGCGCGCCGGCGACTTTCCCCCTCTGGTCGGGCGCGCCGGCGACGTTCGGAAGCCTTCTCGAAACAAGTTCCAGAAGTCCCTCGAGCTCGCGGTGGTCAAATTCGTAATGCGTTTCGGCGAGAGCCGAGCGAAAGCCCTTCAGTTCGGCGACTGAACGGTGCTGCGCGGCCTGCAACAAGGGCTTTCCCGTTTTCTTGGCGTGCCGCTCCAGCTCCCCCTTGCCCAGGCGCTGGAGGGGCGCGAAATGCTCTTCCAAAAGAGAAGCGACTACGCGCATTGGTTCACGCAAATGATTTTTTTCCGCGCAGTTATTAAACCGAACTGGAGTAACCCAACGCGTGAAAAAACTGTTTCTGCTCCTCGTCTTGGCCGCGGCGTTAGGCGGCTGCGTCCAAGAAAGCAGCCAGCAAGCCAGCCAACCGACTGCCCCCGCAACGGCGACGCTCCAGCCGACGCTCTCTGCAACGCCCATTCCGTTGAAAACGCGTGGGGAAACAATTCCTTCGGACGCGGTGAAAATGACTCCCGAAACCGATTCCTACCCGCCGGTTCTCCACTCCGACGAATGGAACGAACCCCAGCCAGCCGGACCGCCGGTGAACACTGCCGGCGCGGAAGACTCGCCGTTCATAACCCCGGATGGCAGTACGCTGTACTTCTTCTTCACTCCCGACGTCCGCGTTCCCGTCGAAAGGCAGTTGCTTGACGGAGTAACCGGAATATGGGTTTCGACCAGGCAAGGAACGACGTGGGCCGAACCAACGCGAGTGGTGCTGCAGGACGCGGGCAAGCTTTCGCTCGATGGCTGCGAGTTCGTCCAAGGCAATACTATGTGGTTCTGTTCTGCGCGTGAAGGCTATGCCGGCATCCACTGGTTCACCGCCAGGCACGAAAACGGCGCGTGGACGGAGTGGACGAACGCCGACTTCAAGCCGGAGTATGAAGTAGGCGAACTGCATTTCTCGCGCGACTGGAACGAAGTCTACTTCCACTCGCCGCGCGCCGGAGGCAAGGGACAGCTTGACGTCTGGTTTTCCCGCAAGCAAGACGGCGAGTGGCAGGAACCACAAAATATTGAAATAGTCAACACGCCTGAAAACGAGGGCTGGCCGTTCCTGTCGCAAGACGGAAGCGAACTCTGGTTCCTGAGGACTTACGACGGCAGTCCCGCGCTGTTCCGCTCCAAGAAAACGAATGAAACGTGGGCCGGGCCCGAACTGATTATTTCGTCCTTTGCGGGAGAACCGACGCTCGACAACGAGGGAAACCTTTACTTCGTCCACCACTTTTACGAAAACGGGAGAATGATTGAAGCCGACTTGTACGTGGCGCGCAAAAAATAAATAACCGTAAAGCGTATTCATTGGGAGGTGGTTTGCAGTGTTGCCTTTCTTCAAGAAACGCAGGAGTCCGTTCGGCGCGCCGGTTTTCGACATCGACTTGGACTTCGGCCGCATGGAAGAGGAAATGGAGCGAATGTTCCGCGAAGCCCAGAAAATGCCTGGCGCGAAAGTCCAGCGCTACGGCCCCTTCGTATACGGCTTCTCGATGCGCGTGGGGCCGGACGGAAAACCAATAGTGCACGAGTTCGGCAACGTTCCCCGCGGCAAGAGGGAGGGAGTGGAGGAACGCGAGCCCCTCGTCGACGTCATCGACAAGGACAAGGAAGTGAGCGTAATCGTCGAACTGCCCGGCGTCGACAAGCAAGACATCAAACTGCAGGCAAAAGGCGAAGCGCTTTCCGTCAAAGTCGACACGAAGGAACGCAAGTATTCAAAGGAAATTCCGTTGCCGGCGAAAGTCAAGCCCGAAAGCGCAAAGGCGACCTACAAGAACGGAGTCCTCGAAGTCACGCTGCAGAAAATAACTCCGTCGCCCGAGAAAAAACGCGAGATAAAAGTCGAATAGGAAAACAGCATGGAACGCGAACTCAGGGACACCGTAACGCTCATTACGGGAGGCGCCGGAGCCATCGGCGGCGCTACGGCAGAGCTGTTCGCCAAGGAAGGCTCTCACGTGATAATCGCGGACATCAACAACGCGGCCGGAAAAAAGCTTGCAGGAACGCTCAGACGCAACGGCCTCAAGGCTACTTTCATGCACATGGACGTGCGGAAAGAACAAGACGTCAAGCGCGTAATTAACGAAGTCGGAAAGAAATTCGGGAAAATAGACCACTTGCTGAACATAGCGGGCGGCGCGCTTCCCGACGAGCAAAAGAGGCTCGGCATGAGCGTCCAAACCTTCCGCGACAGCCTCGAACTGAACCTCGTCGGGCCGTTCACGGTAACCAAGCACGCCCTGCCCCTGCTCAAGAAAGGAACCAACCCGACCGTCGTAAACACTTCAACGTACAACGCCGCAATAGCCATAGGAAACCCTGCCTACACTTCGGCGAAAGCCGGGCTCGAGGGACTGACCCGCTACCTAGC
>JBFMEM010000051.1:0-7508 GCA_040753335.1 Microcaldota archaeon | reverse complement strand
CCTTTCCCTCATAATGTTTAAGAAGGCGTTGCACAACTATGGTGCGAAGTATGATAGGATTCACGCCGAGATATCCGCGTTGGAAGAGAGCTTCGACCCCGAGAAAATAGGGGAAGTAAGCAACCGCCTGCGCAAGCTCATCGACAAGGTAGACGACTTCATGAACGTCCTAATCGGCGTCGAGGAACGCCGCGTGCGCGAGGTCAACACTTCCTACGCGGGCTACGACTACCACGTGCTCACGGCAACGGCGACCCACTTACTCGACCGCTGCCGGAATACGTCAAACCGCGTGAAAGACCTTCGAAGCGAGTACGAAATGAAGAGTTCCCAAGAGCTCAACAAGCGCATCGAGTACATGACGAACGTCATGAAGAAACTGACTGCGCTGATGCTTATTCTGCTGATTCCGAACATCATCGCCAGCCACTATGGAATGAACTTCAAGTACATGCCGGAACTCGGCGAGCCATGGGGATACCCGCTGACAATAGTAGTAAGCGTTGTTTTCGTCGTGGGCGCGGTCATACTCTTCAAGAAAAAAAACTGGCTGTGAAGCCCGGGCGCTTGGCGGCCCTTACTCCAGTCGGCGCAGCCTTTCAGTCAGCAAGTTTCGCAGCGCCCTCTCGGCCGGCGTCATGCCGCCGCGCTTTTCTGACAGCATGTCGCGCTGCCTGACCCGCGCTCTCTTCAGGATTTCGCGGGCCTGGCGGTGAGCGACCGCATCTTTCCTCAACTGCATTGCGTTGGACGATTGCTTGCCGGGCCACGCGCGCGCCGTTTCGCTGCAGAATTCCGCCCACCGCAGCATCGCCTGCATTTCATTCAAAACCGCTTCAGCGGCTTCCTGATTAAGGCTGCCGCCCGCCCGCGCGTCCTCAAGGGAGCCCAGCCTGGCTTCAAGCGCCTTCCTGCGCGCTTCCTCCAGTCCAGGCTGCCTCAGTTCTCGGCGTAGTCTTGCGGCCGCGCCTGTTAGAGTGATTCTGACTTCAGGATGTAAAACAGGGGTTTTTTCTACGGCCATTTGCTACACCTCGTCGGTTCAGAACCTATTTTTTAAGCAGTTTCTTTAAAACGGCTTCCGGCTCGCCTTCCGCCAGCAGGGAAAACAGTTCCTCGTCTCCCGCAAACGGGCTGTTCCTTGCTTCGAGTCTTTCCCGCAGGAGCGAAACTCCGGCGTCGCGCAGCGAAGCCTGTTCTCCGCGCGCCCTGCGCAACGCCTCGATTTTTTCCTTCAACTCGGCGCCCTCGAACTCTTTTTCCGCGAAAAGCTGCATCTGGCCCTCGAATTCTTTCTCGAGGCCGCTCAAGTCGAGCGCCGTTGCCGAAATGCCTTTCGCCAGCGTTCCCGATAGCTTCAGGCGGACCAGCGGTTGCTTGCCCGCGTGCGCGGCCGCAATTTCCTTCAGCTTCGCCCTGCAGGAAGCTTCGACGTCGGCGGAAGCGGCTTCCTTGAAAGAGAGTTCTTCGTAGACGAAGGGCCGCGTGCGAATAGGCTTGAAAACAAGCTGCTTTGACGCAGTGTCGTACAAGTAGTATCCCTTGGGCGCCATTTCCTTGGGCTTCATCTGAGTGATTACGGTGCTGCCGGGAAGGACGAGGTGCTTTCCGGCTTCAGTGAATTCCTGGGCCCAGTGGATGTGGCCGTCGACGTACAAGTCAAAGCCCTTCGGCAAGTCAGCTGCGCAAATGCACTCCACTGCGACTGGAATGAGTTCCTTGAGGGTCTGGTGGAAGACGAAGACGTTGAACGCGCCAGCAAGCGGCTTGAAGTCCATGGCGTCCAACGCGCGCTTGACGAACTCGTCGGGCATTCCCCCCATTCCCTGCACCGCCACTTTCTCCCCGTCCTTTTCGACTATCGCGGTGGCGGCGTGGACGTTCAAAATCAGTCCGGCGGAGTGCAGGATTTGAATCACGTTGACCAGGCCTTTCGTGCGGCGCTCATGCGTTCCGTAAATTCCTATTATGGGAAAGTCGTGGAGGGATTCTTCGCCATCCTGCAGAAAGCGGATTCTCGTTCCGGACGCCGCCGCTTTTTCCTGCATCTTGGCCTTGTGCTCGCTCAACAACCTTATTGCGTCGTGAATCACTTCCTGCCTTGGAACGCGGGAGTCGAACAAGTCGCCCGCCAGCACGACGACGTCCGCGTCTTCGCCTGCCTTGCGCAGCGCTTCTGCCGCTTGGGCGAGCGCGTCTTCACTGTAGCCGAAGTGAAAGTCCGAGGCAAAAGCGATTTTCAACCGTTCACCCAACTGGTTTTGCCGCGCCGCCGTGAAAGGCTGCCGCGAGCCTCACGCATTCCTGCAACGCTTTTTCGGTCAACTCTGGCTTGCCGGACGCTCCGCCGACTGCGTCGTGCCCTCCGCCGTTGCCCTTCATTGCAGCGCCGGCAGCCTCCATTATTTTTCCTATGCTGGCTCCGTCGGCCATGTGCCTCGACCGCGCTCCCGACAGCCTTCCCTCGCGGTCGTTGAACGCAAACGCGTAGTCCGCCGCCTGCAGGAGCGCGAGCGCGCAGTACAACTCGAACGAGTGCGCTTGAGTCGCGCCGATGATTACTCTCTCGCGTCCTTTGCCGACTTCGTAGAAGTTGGCGCGGCCCATCGCCTTCGCGACTGCCAGCTTGTAGGAAATGTCGGGGGCGGGGCTCGCGAGGTCGACTACGCGGCCGTAATCGATTTTACTTTCCTCGAGCTGCTTCAACAACGCCGCGAAAGCCGAGAAAGTATAGGAATTGGCTGACGAAAACAACGCCGTGTCCGCCGCGATTCCGGCCGCCAGCGCGAGCGCCGCCTCGTCAGGGACTTTCTTGCGCGCCATGACAAGCAGTTCGAAGACGATTTCGCTGCAGCTGGCCCTGTGCGTAAACGAGTGGTGGACTGCGCCGGGAATTTTTTTAGTGTGCAGGTGGTGGTCGATGCACACGAGTTTCCTTCGCTTCGCGAATTCCTCGAACTCTTTTCCAAAGTCTGCCATTAGTTCGGCGCTGCTTACGTCGACGAGCACGCAGTTGTCGAACGTTGCCAGCTCTCCTTTTTCCAGCAAAGGCGCTTCTTGCCCCGCTTCTTCCAACAGCTTTCGCGCAGCAGAATTCGGCTTGTCAGGCGCCTTAACCACCGCCGTGGGCAACAGCGTTTTCAAGGCGAAGGCGCTGGCTGCCGCGTCGACGTCTGCCAGCGAGTGAAACGAAATAAGAGTCCTGCCCCGCAGGTTCTTCAAGTCGGCCAGTAGCTTGCGCATGAAGAGGCTTTAGGCCGGCCGGGAATAAAAGCTATGCCGCGCCCTTTGAAGCCGGAGGCTTTTGCTTTGCCGAAAACTCGGACAGCCTTTTCTGGAGCGAGGTCAGGCGCTCGCGAAGCTTGTCCTCCTGTTTTTGGAACATTCCCTGCCTTACTTCAAGCGATTCCTTCTCGGTTGAAAGCTCTTTCTTCAGCGCGTCCTTGTCCTTCGGGACGAGGACGGAGCCGGTGAAGCGATAGAGTTTTCCCGCGCTTTTCTCGACGTCTTCGGTTGCTTTCGCCAAGTCGGCCAGCTGGAGTGCGGTCTGCTGCCTCTGCAGCGCGACGAGCTGGAGCTGCTGCTGCAGCTGCTGAAACTCGACGACGTCTCTCTTCACGTCCTCAGGCAATTCCATTAATGTTTTCACCTTCTTCTCAAAACGAGTACGCAATATTCTGGGAAAAACGCTTTATCTGCCTTTGCTTCCGCGGGCGGCGGCTTCCGCATCGTAAATGATCCGCAGGTCGCGGAACAAGCTCGTTACCCGTGCGCGGAGGGCAGTAAAGTCTTTTGCGTTAACTTCAGCGCACAGGTTTTTTCCTTTTCGTTCGACTTTCAAGCTTGCCCGGCCAAGCGCCGGCTTGTCGTCCTCGTCTTCGGCCTCGGGCAAGGCCGACTTCAGGACGCGCAGTGCTTTTTCAGCGGTTTTCTCGTCCGCGAAACCAGTTTCGATTACTGCCTTCACTTGACCGCCTTTCGTCCTTTAATGAATTTCTTGACGCGGCCGGGGCCCGCCTTCATTGCCTCGGAGATTTCTTTCTGGAGCGAGAAGTCGGGCGCGCTGGCCTCGACCTCGCTCAAGCGGCCGAGCATTTCGTCGTATTTTTTCATCAGGTCGTGGTAGCTCTGTTCGGAGATTTCCTTGTTGTCGAAGGCATCGTTGACGGTGTTGATTTGGGTGGCCAGCATGCGCTTGACGTGCGTGATGCGTTCCTTGTCTTCGAGCGCGGGGTTTTCGTACGCGAGTTCCGCGATTTCGCGCGCGGTCCTGGCAATCATTTCCATGTGCCGCGAGTTCAGCTCGTTGTACATCTTCGTCGAAATGAGTCCCTTGTTCCACTCGTCGTACAGCTTCTTGGAGGCAATGCGCATTGCCTTGAGCTCGACCGAAAGCCGCCTGTACTTCTCGGCGGCAGAGTCCTCGACCGCGCCCAGCATGAACTTGGCCGCCGCGCCCGCCGTAAGCGAAGTCACTACTACAGTAAAGCAGATTACCACTATGGTGATGCCGAAAATCGCGTTCGCCTCCGACGAGGGAAACGCGCCTTGCGCCGCCTTGGCCATGACCATTGCCGCCAACGCGGCGCTCACGGTTCCCCGCGGGCCGCCTACCCACGAGATGAACAGCTTTTCGTTTACCGAGAACTCTTTTTCGAAGAACATGCTGACCAAAACAGTCATTGGCCGCACCAGGTAAACGAAAGCCAGTGAAAGCACGATTCCTATCAAAAGGAAAGGCAGGATCGACGCGACGCTGATCTCCGCGCCCAGCACGATGAAAACGAGTGCAATCGCAATGAAGTTAATTTCGTCCCACGCGCTGAAGGTATAGGCCCTCGCGAGCGGCTCCACCCTCGGGCCGCGCAGGTGCGCGCCGATGATTATGGCGGTCACTACGGCGGAAATGGCGCCGCTACCCCCAAAGTACTCGGCCACCCCGAAGGATGATGCTAGGATTATGAGGGTCACCATGAGCAGGTCGCTTTCAGCGCGCAGAAAGCGCAGGAGCTGGACGAACAGCCAGCCCACCGCAAGCCCGGCGGCAACGCTTGAAATGATTATGAGTAAAAACTGGCCGAGCGCCCCTGTCAACGAAAGCGTTTGGCCGGCCGCGACGCCCACTATCACCATGAACAAGGAAATCGCGGCGGCGTCGTTGAACGCAGTCTCTGCTTCAAGAATTCCCGACACTTTCTTCGAAATATTGAGTTTCCTGAGCACGGGAATTATTGCGGCCGGGTCGGTCGAGGAAAGAATGGCGCCCAGCAACAGGGAGGCGAGCCACGACAAGCCGAACACGAAGTGCGCTACGACGCCGATGCCGAAGACTGTAAACAACACCGCCACGGTGGTGATGGCTGCGACCGCGCGGAACGACGCGCCCAACTGCTTGGGGTCCGTCTTCAAGCCATCGTAAAACAAGACGAGTGGAACCGCTATTGCCGCAAGCAACTCGAGGTTGATTCCGAGTTCGGCGGGCCTGAGCAAGTTGAGTACGTCGGGGCCAAGCAAATAACCGGCGATAAGCAGCGGAATTACCGCAGGAATGCGCAAGCGTTGGCCCGCCCGCGCGGCAATGATGCCTCCGACGGCGATTAAAGCAAGTTGTGCAAATACCTCTAACTGCAAGACGCTTCTCCCCGGGTTTTGGAAGAAAACAATGGAAAAGAAGTATATTAATCCCGCGCGTTACTTCCAAATCTCTTCAAAACGAGCCTTGGCCCTACTTTCTTTTCGTCGAGTTCAAACCAGATTTCTTTCGCGGAGGCATGGAGTTCGACGGCGCTTCCCTCCGCCTCTTCGAGTTCAAGCAGCTTCCGAATCTTCTCTCCGGCGGCGTCTTCCGCAACTACTTTGAACTCGCCCGGCAGCCGCCGGCCTTCTTTTTCAGGAAACTCTACTGACTTCAACACTATTTCGGGTTCAAGCCACTCGTCTTCCCACAACGCAATGCGCGAGGGGTTTCCGTGCGACTCGTAAACGAAAACGATTCGCCGCAGGCCTTTGGCTGAAGCGCGTTCCACTATTTCGTCGAAACTGCGATGACCCCTGTTTTCAGACTCTCCGCCCAGAATTATTGCAAGCCATTTTGCCAGGCGCCGCGTGTTCTGCGACGGCTTCCTGCCGGTTGTAACGTAGAAACTGCCCATTTCGCTCAACTTGTTTTCTGCATAAAGTGAATTAAATCAGTTCTGCCGCCATTTTTTACTCCAAGCCGGCTAAGTACTCCCGCAGCGCCGCGGCTGCCGCCGGACTCCAGTCAGGAAGCACGCGCGAAGCTTCATCGAGTTCGGCGTAAATCCGGTTGTCTTCACCTAGCGCTCCACCGCCCATTATGCTCACGTAGGCGGAGCGCATGAACTTGTAGTAGCCGCCGCAGCCGAAGTAGCAGCCGAAGCCAAGCGGGCAATCGACGCCAAAATCTTGGTTTTCGTAAGGCACAAGCGTTCCCGCGTAGCAGACGTAGGCCTGCAGGGCCGACGGGGGCAGGGCGCACAATTCAGTTTGGCTGCCTGCGCCCATGAATGAACGGCCTTCGTCGTACCAGTGGGAAAAGTTGAGGGCAGGACAAAGGCTTGTCCAACGACCCGCGTCTCCGGCGCCGAAAACGGACATGCACTCGTCATACTTTTCCTTCGCGGCGGTCACGAGGGGGGCGAGGTCGTCGCGCGTTGCACGGCACCACTTGTCGCACGAGAATTCTTCGTACGCGCAGTTTGGAAGCCCTACTTCTTGCGCGTAGTTTCTTCGAATCTCCGCCTGCGCGTCCGTCATGCCACTGGAGAAATAGTATTCTTCGTCAAATCCTATCAAGTGCGCGAGTTCGTGGGCGAAAAGCGCTCCCTTGCCTTTCCAGTCGTCGCCGCCTTTGGAAAGCCAGACTATGAAGCCCGTACCCAGGCCCTGAGCGTAGGCCATGCCGGCCTCGGAGTTGTTCATGACTATTACGACATCCTTTCTCTTGTCAAACGACTCCCCGGGAGCAAGGCAGGCCCGGGCAACTGAAGCAAGCTGGTTCGCAGAAAACCCAGGCAAGTCGCCGTTCACGACGTACGCATTGAATTTGCGCGTGTTTTCGGCGAGTGCTGAAAGCGAGAAAAAAGACTGGCGCCGGCGGGGCTGCGGGGAAAGGGAGTCGCGGCCGTAAAGCACTTCCTTCGCATTGTATTCGAACAAGCCGCTTTCCAGGTCGCCGCGGCCGTAGTCCGCTGCGACGAAAATCAAGTCGAGCTTGTTGCGCCCGTTGTCCAATATCTTGCTGCACGTCACGTCGGCGGCGCCTATTGCGGGAGTGGCGTACGACGCGTTCCAGTCAACGCAAGCAGCCGAGCCGCAGCTCATCACGCGAAGCACGTAGGAAGCGTTTTCTTCAAGGCCGGCGTATGAAAGGCGGAGGGCGCGGGGGCCTGCCGTAACTCCGCGCTGGTCCACCATTTGAGTAACCGGCGTTTCAGCGAGGCGTGGCACGAAAGTCTTTTCCACGTACAGGAAGGACGTGGCCGGGT
>JBFMEM010000050.1:0-7526 GCA_040753335.1 Microcaldota archaeon | reverse complement strand
CGCATACTGGGACGCGACGCCCAGCGCACCAACATAGCCGTCGCGTACGCAGTTGCGCAGGCGATCAAGACCACCCTTGGCCCAAGGGGGATGGACAAGATGCTCGTCAGCGACCTGGGCGACATAGTCATCACGAACGACGGGGCGACTATCCTCGAGGAAATGCACCTCGAACACCCTGCGGGGAAGATGATGGTCGAAATAGCTAAGACGCAGGACCAGGAAGTCGGCGACGGCACGACTTCCGCGGTGGTGATAGCGGGAGAGCTGCTGAAGAACGCCACTGAACTGCTTGACCAAGACGTTCACGCGTCGACGATAATCCGCGGCTACAAGGACGCCGCGGCCAAGGCGGTGCAGGCGCTCTACGAAATCAGCGAAGCCGTGTCAATAGAGGACAAGAAGCTGCTCGAGAAAATCGCGAGCATCAGCATGGGCAGCAAGACCGTCGGCAGCGGAAACGCCAAGGACTACCTCGCCCAGCTGGTCGTAAACGCCGTCACGCAGGTTGCCGAAAAGAAGGACGGCAAGATAGTCATCGACAAGGACTACGTCAAAATCGAGAAAAAACAGGGCGGCGACGTCTTGCAGACTGCCTTGATAAACGGCGTTCTCGTCGACAAGGAAGTCGTGCACCCGGGAATGCCGAAAAGCGTTTCCAACGCCAAGATAGCGCTCGTAGACGCGGCGCTTGAGATTGAAAAGACCGAGACGGACGCGCGGATTAACATCAGCTCGCCGGAGCAAATGACTGCCTTCCTCGAGCAGGAGGAGCATATGCTGAAGGAAATGGTGGAAAAAGTCGCGAAAACCGGCGCCAACGTGTTGTTCTGCCAAAAAGGCATTGACGACGTGGCCCAACATTATCTGTCGAAGAAAGGCGTCCTCGCCTGCAGGCGCGTCAAGAAAAGCGACATGGAGAAACTGTCTCGCGCGACTGGCGCCCGCGTCGTAACCACGCTCGACGACCTGACTCCAAAAGACTTGGGCAACGCCGGGGCAGTGGAAGAACGCAAGGTCGCCGGCGAGCAGATGACCTTCGTAGAAAAGTGCAAGGAACCGAAGGCCGTGACGCTCTTCGTGAGAGGCAGCACCAACCACATCGTCGACGAAGCCGAAAGGGCAGTTGTCGACGCGGTCGGCGCGACTTCAAGCGCAATCGAGGAAGGCAAGTACGTGACCGGCGGCGGAAGCACTGAAATGCAGCTTGCCGCGCGCGTCAAGAAGTACGCCGTCGAAGTAGGCGGGCGCGAGCAGCTGGCAATCCAGGCATTTGCCGAAGCGCTGGAAGTAATTCCCCGCACGCTGACCGAGTCGGCGGGAATGGATTCGATTGACACGCTGGTCGACCTGCGGGCAAAGCACGAAAAGAAGGAAGGCAGGACGTGGGGAGTTGACATAATGCGCGGCAAGGTCGGCGACATGAAGAGCCTCGGCGTCATCGAACCCCTGAAGGTCAAGAAACAGGCGCTGCAGAGCGCGTCGGAAGTGTCGGAAATGATTCTCCGCATCGACGACATAATCGCTTCCAAGGCCAAGGCGCCTTCAATGCCTCCGGGCGGCGCAGGCGGCGAAGGAATGGGAATGGACTGAGCCCGTTCCTCTCTTCTTTTTATTCTTGTTTTTTCTTTCTTCTCTAATGCCCAAAAGGAAGAAGCGGCCTATTCTCTTGGAGCTGGAGTACGTCCACCCGGGCTGTTTCTGCATCGACGCGGCTGAAAAAATAGAGGGCGCGCGCATCCGCGGCCTCTCCGTGCCCTACGTCGAAAAGGGCTTGGAACGTATTTTAATGGAGTTCGAGGCGCCCGACGTCAACGCCTTGATAAAACACGTTTCAAAAAACCCGGTTGTCAAGAAAGTCGACGTAATCCGCAAGGCTGGAAACTGGGCGCTCGTGGACGTCACGTCCAAGCCGGACGCCCTGCTTCTCCCGAAGCTGTTGGAAGCCAGAGTGGTTCCCGCACTGCCTTCGGCCACTTACGTCGACCGCGACTTCGTTTCCTTTATAGTGCCTTCAGACGCGGACTTGCGCAAGCTCTCGAGCCTGTTGAAGGAGGACGCGGCGTACTGGGTGCGCTCGAAAAAGTATTTGGACGCCTCAACCCCGTCTTCGGTGTTTGCCTCGAAGGACTTCCTGCGCCTCAAGCTCGTCACGGAACAGCTGCCGCCCCAGCAGCGCGATGCCTTCGTGCTCGCAGTCCGCAGGGGCTACTACGAAATTCCCAAGAAGACGACGCTGGAAGAGCTGGCGAAGGCAATGGGCGTCTCGCCCTCGACTTTCGCCGAGCACTTGCGCAAGGCCGAAGCCAAGTTCCTGCCCTTCCTCGCCGACGCCCTCTCCAAGGCTAGTTTTTAAAACACTCGGCGGAGGAAAAACCCGCGGCTTGAGGCGCGGTGGGAAGAATCACCCTAATTATTTTCCGTTTCATAATAGTTTGAAACTGAGAAATCAGTCGGGCGTTTTAGCCTAGACGAATCGGCCACCGGCAAAACGCTTTTTCCTTGTTTAAAGCCAGTTTTACGCCTTGATTCAGCCTTCCGACCACCGGCAAACAGGAGTGTGGCCTTTTGCTTAAAAGGCAGGCTCTAACTCGTATTTTCCAATGCTGCGAACCTACAAATTTCGCTTGTATCCGAGCAAGGCACAACAGAAAGTGTTGGAGCAGACTTTGTAAACGTGCAGAGTTCTATACAATAATGCGTTGGAAGAGTGCAAGAATGGTTGGAAAAAGAAAGGCAGAAGTATTCAGTACCGCGAGCAGCAAAACAATCGTGGAAGCAAAGAACACTTCGCAGCAATGCAGCGCGTGTGGGGCAACCGTATTAAAGAAGTTAAAAGAGCGCGTACACTCTTGTCCCAATTGCGGGTTGGTATTAGATCGGGATGCTAATGCCGCGAAGAATATTTTGTTGAAATGCACCGCTGGACGAGCGGGAAGAGCCTGTGGAAGCACTGCGTTAGCGGGCTGTTGAGACAGGAAGCCTACGTCTTCACGTGGGAGAACGTCACACCACCCGTTGTACAGCGGCTAAAAACATATCCGTTCCCACGTCAAAGTATAATGCATGGAATTAAGGAACTTGCGCGACGGCGACGAGTGGATGCTTGCTGAAGACATTCCGGACATTGATTTTTTCTTCGCTCAGGTCTGGCTGCGTTCTTTCGTTAACAACATGGAGAACAGCGTTGGAACCAACTACTCCAAGGTACTCGGCGTCTTCAACGGCAAGAACCTGCGGTTTTACTACGGCAGGAACGACTGCCTGCGCTTCACCAAAGCCGTTTTGGATAAGATCGTTGCAGACCCTGCCTTTGGAGAGGAAATAAACGACAACATCGTCGCATTGTCCGACCGCCTTCAACGGCACGCCGAATCGATTCCCGCGAACTTGTCGAACGCTTCCAGCGCCGAACTGGCTTCCGTGATAGAGGAGCACGCGCGCCTGCACACCGAGTTGTACGAGTGGGGCTGGCTTTCCAACGCGACAGACATGTTCTACCCCGAGTTCACCGAATTTCTGAAGAACTATTTACGCGCCAAGGAAGCCTCCGAGGAGAAGGTTAACGCGCACTTCATCGCGCTAACCAGTCCCAGCGAAAAAAGCGCGGAGGCTCTCCAACACGAGGACTTCCTCAAGCTGGCGATTGAAGTCGAGAACAACGGTGACGCAGCTGCGTTGGTTGAAAGTGGTGGCGCGTTGGCGGCGCTGGGCTTGGAAAGCACTGTTGCGCTCGAGGTTTACGCAAGGAAGTACGAGGCAATGGGCGCGCTCTGGACGCTGCAGCCCTTTCCGCTAGAGCACCACGCAGCCGAGCTCGCGGCCTTGTTTCGGGCTGGCAAGAGCCCTTCCGAAGAGCTGGAGCGCGCTGCCGTCGAGCTCGCAGAAAGGCGGGAGCTGAAGCAAACGCTGTTTAAGCGCTTGAGCATTGACGATAAGCACGCGAAGCTGTTTGACGTATTTTCGCGCTTTATGCTGACGAAGTTCCACCGCAGGTACGCGCAGCTGCGTTCGCATTACGCGATGCGCCGCGTCTTTCGCGAGATAGAAACGCGCTTTGGACTGTCATTCGTACAATCGAGGTTTTTCCTCACCGAGGAATTCCGGCCTTTGCTGGAGGGACGGCTCGACCCTTCCTTGGCTGCGGAGCGCGAGAAATTCTGCGTCCTCTACACGGAAAAAGGATTTGCTCGTTTATTCGTCGGCGAGGAAGCCGCCGAGCTTGCAAAATCCACTAAGAAACAACTTGCGCTGGACGTGACGGAAATAATGGGGCAGTGCGCTTCCCTAGGTAAAGCGAGGGGACGCGTGAAAATAATCCTGTCTGCAAGAGACTTGTATAAGATGAGTTCCGGCGACGTCTTGGTCGCCATTGCAACCAACCCCGACGTCGTGCCTGCGATGAGGAAAGCGGCTGCAATAGTCGCCGAGCAAGGGGGAGTTACCTGCCACGCGGCAATTGTCTCCCGGGAACTGGGCGTGCCTTGCGTCATCGGCACTAAAATCGCGACAAAATGGCTGAAAGACGGCGACGTCGTCGAAGTCGATGCCGCAAAGGGACTGGTCAAGAAAATAAGTTGAGTTACGCGCGCCAGTACCTCGAGGGGCTGCGCAGGAACTCGTACCTCCTAGGCCCGGCTAGAAAGTTGGCGTACAGGTTTCCTTCCCCGAACTTCGGCACGTGCTTGAACGACGAGGCTTGAACCAAGCGCAGGGGCGGCACCTTATGGTAATGCGGGTTCGGCAAAAACTTTTCGGACCCGAACTCGTAGTAGGCCGCGCCGTGTTTTTCCACGTACGGCGAGTAATCGTTTTCGTTCAGCGTGCACTGGACGTTTGCCAAAACAAGTGGTTCGTGCGAGGCGTTGATTGAAACGTGGCCGTAACCGGGTTCGACGACTACGCGGTCTCCTTCGTCCGCGGTTATCACTTTCACGTCGACTACTTCCCGCGAGCCGTGGGCGGCGCGCTTCTGTAGGATGAAGTGCGCTTGGCCGTACAGCACTTCGTAAACCTCCGGGTAGGCCAGGCCGTCTGGCGCTGTCGAGTGGTAGTGGCCGAGGGTCTTGTTTCGCTCGGGGCCGAGGAAAGAGTGGTCGAGCACGGTGACGTCGTACTCCAGCTCGTATCCCTTGAACGCCTTTTTGTCAACGGGTCTTTCGACGTGGCGGTAGACCCAGTAGCAGACGCGCGAGTCCGGCGTAGCCACGTGTGGGCTGAGCATAACCGGCCTCATTTCGCCTACTGTCCGCACGAAGGACGGAACGAGTTTCTTTTCGTTCAGCCTAACGGCCAGCGTCTTCTGGTCGAAAGCAAGCCTGAGGGGCAGGCAGTTGAGTTGAATCATGAACTAGCCACGGCTTTGCGAGTTAAAAAGTTTTTTATGGCCGCGCAAGCAGAATATGTTGCAACGGGCCTGTGGCGCAGTCTGGATAGCGCAGCAAGAAACAAGCCGTTTCCTGCAAGCCTTCTATTTCCCTTCGGAAAGAAGAAAGCTGACGGTCGGGGGTTCAAATCAAGCAGAAAAGTTCCGCAACTTTTCGCTTGCGCGAAAATCCCTCCAGGCCCGCTTTATTTAACTTTCAGAGGCAAATAATTTTACGCGGGGATGTGGGCCAACCTGGTCATGCTTCCAGATTCGGGATCTGGCGATCCGAGTTCAAATCTCGGCATCCCCATTCTTGCGCAAGGCTTTTAGTAGAAGCCCTCCTACTGCCTTGCGTTCGCCATGGCCATTTCACTGGAACGCTTCGTAGCAAACACCATTCCCTTCCTGCTCGTCTTGATAATCGTAACTCTAGTGCTAGAATTCGCGGTTGACGCCACGCCCTACCAGGTTTACATAGACGCGTTCGACTTCCTCGTGATCCTGTTTTTCGCAATAGACTTGTACTACAAGCGAAGCCACTGCCACTCGTGGAAGTATTTCGTGAAAAACTATTGGCTCGAGATAATCGCGACCATCCCCTTATTCTGGATTTTCCGCGTTCCCGCCCAGCCGTCCGAAGCGCTGCGCGTCGTTGGGGAAGCAGGCGAAATCGGGCGCGTCCTCCACCCGGTTGCGGAAGTGGAGGAGGGCGGGCGGTTGCTCAAGCTCCCCCGCGAACTGGAGGCCCTGAAGCTCGAGCGCTCGCTCAAAGCCGTGCGGCTCGCCAAGGCCAAGACGCTGCGCAAGAAAAAGAAGAAGCGCTAGGGCGTGACGCGCGTGCGGTCGCGCGGAAAGAACGCGGCTTCCCGCACGTTCTGGATGCCGAGGATTCTGGTGGTCAGCCGTTCCAAGCCGATTGCCTGCCCGCCGTGCGGCGGCATGCCGTACTTGAATACCTCGAAGTAGAAACCGAATTTCGCCGGGTCGTAGCCCTTTGCCCTAAAGCGTTTTTCAAGCAACGCGGGGTCGTGGATGCGCTGGCCGCCAGTAACGGCTTCGACGCCGTCGAACAGCAGGTCATAGCCCCTAGTGAAAGCCTTGTTTTCCTCGAACGGCATCGTGTAGGCCGGCCTGTGGTCCGCGGGATAGTTGTCCACGAAGACGAAGCGGCTCTTGTGCTTTTCAAGAGCCCACTTTCCTATCAGCGCCTCGTGCTCGCGCGTCAAGTCTTCGTCGGACCCGAAGTCCTTGCCGTAGGACTTGAAGAGCTTCGGCAGCTCCCAGTAGCGTATTACCGGAAAGGGGGTTTTCGGCACTTCGAGCGAGGCGTTGAAGTGCTCCAGCTCCGCCTTGTTTTCTTCGTTGACGCGCTTTGCGGTGTGTACAAAAAATTCTTCGCAGAGTTTCATCACGTCCGACTCGTCTTTGATGAAGCCCATTTCCAAGTCGAGGGAAACGTATTCGTTCAAGTGGTAAGGGGTGTTGTGTTCCTCGGCGCGGAACACCGGCGCTATTTCGAACACGCGCTCGAAGCCGGCTCCGACGAGCATTTGCTTGTAGAACTGGGGGCTCTGCGCCAGGAACGCTTGTTTCTCGAAGTAAGTGACCGGAAACAGGCTCGTGCCCCCTTCGGTTCCGGTCGCGATTATCTTCGGGGTGTGGATTTCAAGAAAGCCGTTTTCGGTCAGGAACTCGCGGAACGCTGCGCATAGCGTGTGCCGCAGCCTGAATATTTTCTGGGGCTCGTCGCGCCGCAAGTCCATTGTCCTGTGGTCGAACCGGTGCTCGAAGTTCGTGTCCGTCTTTCCGGCGATATCCACTGGAAGCGGTGCCGCGGCCTTGGACAGCACTTGTATCGAATCGAGTTCTATTTCGACGCCTCCCATTTTCACGGACGGGTTTTTCTTGGCGGTTCCCTTGAATACTACCGCGTCTTCCAGTCCCAGGCTTTTGCACGCGTCTATCGCCGCCGGCGTTTTGGCGAGCAGCTGCACCTTGCCCGCGCGGTCGCGCACTACCACGAAAAAGAGCTTCTTGACGTCGCGGACGCCGTGCACCCACCCGGCGCCTTCTACTGCTTCGCCGTCGTGGGCCGCGAACTCGTTTGAAAGCAAGCGCATGTCAAAACCTTATTTCTAACGCGATTGGTTTTTTTAAT
>JBFMEM010000049.1:0-7611 GCA_040753335.1 Microcaldota archaeon | reverse complement strand
GAACAACACTGTGCTGGTTATTACAGCGGGGCCGGTGATCAAGGGTACGGCAACGATTACCGCGGCGCTCTTGTAGTCGCCGGCGCTCTTTTCCTCCTTCGAGGTGCCGAGGACCAGCTGCAGCCCCAGTATCCCCAGCACCATGCCCCCGGCGACCTTGAAGCTCGACATTGAAATGCCCATGAAGGAGAGAATGGCGGCGCCGAACGCGGCGAAAGCAATTATTGGAATCAGCGCGACGACCGCCGCCTCGTTGGCCGCCATGGCTTTTTGCTCCGCGGAAAACCTCTGAGTAATTGACATGAACACCGGAAGGGTCGAGAAGGGGTCCATGATGACGAGAAAAACTATTGCCGCGTTGACGATGTCTTGAAGCAACTGGTTCACCAAGCCGCTAGTTGTTAGTGCCGCGTTTTTTAAAGGCGTTTTGCGTTCTTTCCTGCATGGAGGAACTCAAGGTAAAAATAGCCGGCGAGATAGCGCTTAGCTCCGACGTTGGCTCGACGCTAAAGAAGTGGCGCGAGGTATTCGGCATTTCGCAGACGGAGCTCAGCGAGCACCTCGGAATCTCTTCCTCGACGGTAAGCGACTACGAGAGCAACCGCCGAAAAAGCCCGGGAATAGGCGTCATAAAGCGCTTCGTGGACGCCTTGTTCGAACTCGACGCAAAACGCGGCGGCGAGTTCGTGAAGAGGATGAAGGAAGCCGAGCGCCAGCCCCAGGAGTTCTTCGAAGCCTATAACTTCACCAAGAGCGTCGTCATCAAAGACTTGGCAAAGGCGCTTGACGCGAAAGTCGCCGCATGCGAAGAAAAAACGACTACTGTCGCGGTCTTCGGCTGCACGGTGTTGGACAGCCTGAAAGTCATTCTGGAACTTCCTTACGACAGCTTCATAAAAGTCTACAGCACGACCTCCCAGAGGGCGTTGTTGTTCACGCGCGTTGAAACCGGGCGAAGCCCGTTGGTTGCAGTGCGCATTGCGCCAATAAAGCCGGCGGCGATAATCCTGCACGACATCGAAGCCGTGGACAAGCTGGCCATCAAAATCGCGGAAAGCGAGGGCATTCCATTGCTTACGACGCGAATGCCTTTGGACGACGTGCGCAAGAAGCTCAAAGAACTGGTCGGCTAGACCCTGGCGCAGAAAGTCGTCCGCGAGACAATCCGCCCCTGTTTCCTGCCGGCGATTTTTTTGCTCACCGAATAGCTCAAGCCCAGCGCGTGCAGGGCCTTCTGGGCTTCAGACGCGCTGCCGACGAAGACATCCACGCCTTCGGGCAGTTTTTCGACGCGGGAAACGAAAGAAGTTTTTTCAAGCAACTCTACCGCCTTCAAGGCCTTTCTTTCGACGCGCTCGGCGTCGGCCTCGCCCGACGACCTGAACTGGATTATTGCCTCGAAGTAGCCCGACGCGCGGCGCGAGCAGCCCGCACACTGTTTTTTCTCCAACCGAACGAGCACGCTGGCCTGCTTTTCCACCCTCTTGCCCGCGATTGAGAAAACGAGTTTCAACAACGCCCGCCAATGCCTTCCCGCGGGCGTCAACTCCATTGACGATTTAACGAGCTCGTGCTCGGAACGCAGCTTTGAAAGAAGCGCTTTTTTGACGGCCCCTTCGCCGGACGGCTCGCCCGCGGGGGTTTTGCCGCAGGAAGGACAGGCGGTGAGTTCGATGACGCGAGGCAGGGAGTACAGCTCGTGCCGCGCCGCGTAGCACGACGGACAGAAAGCGCCGAGAAACTCGTTAGCCTCCTCGGAACGGCCGCAGGCGGGACAGATTTTTTTCATTGCAGACTGTTTGCGCGGCGCAGGCTTTATTAATGCTGGGCGGCCCTAATAGTTTCCGAAGGAGGTGGGCGCTTGAAAGCCGACAGGCAAGAGTACTACTCGCTCGAGGAAGAAGCGGCCATAAACTCCGAAATACGTTTTATCGTCCTGGAACTGATGAAGATAAGCGCGTCCACCGGAAAGCCCTTTGAAGAAGTCGCGAACGAATTCTGCGAAAACGCGTCGCAGCTCAAGAAGGCGTTGCACGAAGCCGCCGCGCCAGTGAGGCAGCAACGGCGCCGGACGAAGAGGGTTTGAGTGGACGACGTAAAGCAAAAAGCCGTCGGCGTTACTGACTATGCCTTCCAGCTGCCGCCGTACAGGCGCACGGCCGTCTATACCATAATCTTCGCCGCGGCCGTGGGGGTAGTCGCGTACGCGTTAGAACGCGGCCTCGCAGAGCCCGCCGCCGTCTTCGTTTTCGGTGGCGCCGAAGGAATAGTCTTGGTGGCGTTCCCGGCCCTCGCAGCCGCGGCGCTTGCGGCAACAGCCGTTTCGAGAAAAGAGTTTCGCAAAGGCTTCCGCCGGTTTTCCTTCATCGCCCTCCTCTGCGCCGTCGTTTACAGCGCCTCGCTGCTGGCGACAATAGCCCTCGCGGCAGGCGGGCTTGCAACCAAGTTTTTCGAACACGCCGCGCTCGTGGTAGTCGCGAACGCCCTTGCCCTCGTCATCTGGTTCCTCGCCTCGTTCGTCGTGATGAACTACGGCAAAAAATCGTTTCTCCTCTCCGTGTTCCATCCGTTGCTTAACCTCGCCTTCCTCGTAATCTGGCAGGGCTACGGAGTGGTGGCGCCGTCAATCGAAGTCGGGTCTCCGTGGGTCGGCTTCGTGCGAATGCTTTTCGCGGCCTTGATAATGATGTTCGCGCTCGGCGCGCTGTTCTTCGTGATAAACGCGCCGGCCAAGCGCAACTTCGGCATTTCCTCGGTTCAAGCGACCGCGTTGTTTCTGGCGCAGTGGCACAGCGGCGAAAAAGGGTTGGAGGAAGTGCTGGCGGAAATGGGCGAGAAGGCACAGACTTACGTCGGCGTGGCTTCCTTCAAGACGCTCAAAGGAAGGCAGAAGGCAGTGTTCGTGGCTCCTTACGTGCACTTCGGCCCCATGGGGAACATCGGAGGCAGCGAATTCCCCTTCCTCTTGGCTGAATCGGTGGAAAAACACTCCGGCGCGCCGGCGCTCGTCTTCCACACGACCGCCTACCACGACTTCAACCCCGTCTACTCGTCGAGCGCAAGGCAGTTGTCGAAGGAAATCAACGACCTCGTCGACTCGGCAAAGAAATTCGACGACAGGGCCGCCTTCGTCTCGGCCGGAAGACGCGGTTGCTCAATAGCGGGAATGGCTTTCGGAAAAAACTGTTTCCTCACGCTATCGCGCGCGCCCCTTGCGACCGACGACATCGAACTCGCGCTGGGCCTCGCGCTAGTCAACAAGGCGAAAAGCAGGGGCTTCGAAAACGTGCTGTTGTTCGACCGCCACAATTCCAAAGCGCCAGGAGGAGCCGTGGACGTCGGCAACAAAACATTCTATTGCTATGAAGACGCGGTTGAAGCGCTTTCGCCCCGCGAGGCAGCGCAGAAAAAATTCAGGCTCGGCGTGAGCCACGACCCGCTGCACGACTTTACCTGTGAAGACGGAATAGGAAAGGCAGGGTTGAAAGTGGCCCTATTCGACGCCGGCGGCAGGAAAACTTGCTTCGTGCTCCTGGACGCGAACAACTGCCTCCCCGCGTTCAGGCAGGCCGTCCGCGACGCGCTAAAGCGCTTTGGCTTCGACTTCTGCGACTTGATGACAACCGACACGCACGCCGTCAACAAAAACGCGGCGGACAACCCGCTGGGAACCAAGCAAAAACACGTAAAACTCCTTTCCGCGATAGAAGCCGCCGTCGAACGCGCGGTCTCCGACCTCGAGCCCTGCAAAGCCGCTTTCGCAGTGAAAAGAATAGAACTGGAGGTCTTGGGCGCACGGCGTTCCTCCGAACTGCTTAGCACCGTGAACTCCGTTGTTGCAGTGCTAAAGATCCTGGCGCCAACGATTTTCGTCGCGTCCATCGCGCTGGCGTTCGCGACGCTGTTCTTCCTCAAGTGAATGAAATGAAGATTGCCTTCTTCACCGACACGTATTACCCCAACGTCGACGGCGTAGTCATAGCCATTTCGAACTACCGGCGCGAACTCGAACGCCGCAAGCACGAGGTATTCGTCTTCAGCGCCGGCAACGGCGGCGCGTCAAAACAAAACCGCGACCCGCACGTGTTCTTCTACGAAGGCATTCCCTTCCTTCCCTACCCGCAGTACAGCATCGCATTGAACCCCTTTGCGGCGAAAAAGAAAGTGCGCGAAATAAAGCCGACGTTGGTCCACTGCCATGCCATGGCGTCCATGGGCTTTGCGGCAATAAAGACGGCGCACGACCTCGGCCTGCCTCTGCTCGGGACTTTTCACACGCTTTTGCCGCAGGGAGCGCACTACGTCACCAAAAGCCCCCGCGGACAGGAAATCGTTTCGCAGATCGCTTGGCGCGCAATAAAGGAGTTCTACCGGCCGTTCGACTTGGTTACCGCGCCCACGCGCGTCATAGTCAAAATGCTTGCCGAGCACGGCGTGCCTGAAGAAAAGCTCTTAGCCGTGCCAAACGGCGTAGACTTGAAGAAATTCAACGTCCGCGTCAGCCGCGCAAAAGCGCGAAGCGCGCTGCGGCTTCCGAAACAAGCCAAAGTGATTTTGTTCGCCGGCCGCGTCACCGAAGAAAAGCACGTTGACCTGCTGCCGAAGGCCGCGAAGAAAGTGCTGCACGGCGTTCCGGAAGCGCACTTCGTCGTCGTGGGAGACGGGCCGTTCAAGCCAGTCGTCGAAAAAACGGTCGACGACTGCGGCGTGCGCAAGCACTTCACGTTCTGCGGAACCATTCCGAACGCGGACATGCCCTCCTACTTCGCGGCGGCCGACTTAAACGTTTACCCGAGCACTTTCGACACTTACGGCCTCTCCATAGTCGAGGGAATGGCGTGCGGGATTCCTGCAGTCGGCGCGGACGCGTTCGCAATTCCGGAAATAGTGGCAGACGGCAAAAACGGTTTTCTGTTCAAGGCAAACGACGCCGACGAGTTCGCGGAAAAAATTCTCAAGGCCCTGACGATGAAGCCCGCGGCAAAAAAGAAAATGAAGGCGGCGGCGCTGGCAACCGCCAAAAAATTCTCGGTGGAAAAAGCAACCGATGAACTCCTGGCGGCGTACGCGCGAGTTCTCTAGCTTCTTTCCAGCAGATGCTTCAGCGCCTCGGTTGCGTAAGCGCCGGACTGCAGCGCGAACCTTATCTTGACGGGGCTTTGTTCAAGCACTTCGAACCCTTTCAACGGCGCGAGCATGGAGCGGAACGACCCCCTGCTTGACACTTCCGGAATGCTTTTGACCACGAAATTCTCTTGCGACATTCCCTGTTCTTTCAAAAACGCTTTTTCCTCGGCGTTGAGCTTGGACTCGCTGCCGATTATGTTGGCGGCCAGGAACGCTTTGCTTTTGTCGACGCGCTTCTGAAGCTTGGCGGCTTCGGCCTTTGACTTGACCTGCTTTACCGCGTCTCCGCCCCAAAGCAGCGGAAAGCCGTGTTCGTCGGCATCGCACCAGAAGTCCCCCTTCCCCGCTTCCAGCGGCCCGTCGGCAATGCGTTTTCGCAGCATTTCGTTGAACAAGTGAGACTGGAAGGCGTGGACGAACATCAACAGCGTCGCGCGCGGCAGCTTGCGCAAGGCGCCCACGAAGTCCTTCGGGTAAACCGACAAGTGGGCTATCATCGTGCGCTCGTACTTCAAGTAATTTGGGAAGTACGAAAGCGCTTTTGAAAAGTCTTTTTGTTCCGCGAGGCGCTTGCGCGCCTCTCTTCCCGCGCCTTCTTCGCGCTCGTCGGTGAAAGTCAGGAAATTCATTGCGGCCGCCTCCATTTTTCCCTGAAGCAAAAGCTTTCCGACTTCGTGCGTGTTCCTGCGCAGCGAGCCGAACCGCTGGTCGCCGAAGTAATTCGGAAAACAGTAACCGCTTTCCTTAGCGCGTGCTTCCACTTTGGCCGTGTCAGGCCATTCTTTGCAGTTCTCGAAGTTAAGCATGATGGTAAAGCGGTTGCCTAAGAGGGAACCCATGCGCACCTTGTCGCCGGCGTTCCACGCGCCGTTTATGGCGATGTCCTTCACCTTCAGCGAAAGAAGTCTCTGCGGCGGAACCGCGAAAGCGCTGCACAACTGCACGGTCAAGGCATTGCGGTCTTTCGTTCCCGCGCAGTCCAGCCTCTTGCGCGAAATGTGGAGGCAGTCGGCCACTGCGTCAAGGGCTTGGGCGGTGTTCCAGCCTCTTTTCTGCAGCACGAAGTGACAGAACTTTCCAGGCGCGTCTTCCCTCGAAAACGGCTTGCCTGCTTCCAGCACTGCCCCGTCTTCCAGGATTTCTTCGACGACGAACTCTTCTGGCTTGAAATCAAACAACAGTCCTTCCCTCCGCAGCAGCCCACAGTTCCTCAAGTTTCAAGCGAATGGCGTCGATTGGAAACTGGTCCAGGTTCACTTCCAAAACCAGGGGCGTCTTTTTTTCCTTCAGCCTCTGCAAGTGCCGCTGGTAGCCCTTGACGTTCGTCTCGTCGGGAACGAAGTGGACGTCGTCCTCGTGCGTCTTGAACTGGGTGCGGCCCATGTTGCCGTGAAAATGAATCGTCACGAAATCGGGCTGGTTCCTCGTCTCGAGGAACGCCAGCAGCTGGCGGAAAGAGAGGTGTTCGCTGAGCCGGCGGTGGCCGGTGTCGAAAGTGATTCCTATCCGCGGCGCTTGCGTCAGCAAGGCAGTGAAGTGATAGAATTCGTAGCCGAGGATTTCAGAGTGCTCGTGCGGGTCGCCCATGTTCTCCACTCCGAGCCTCAGCCCGATCCTTCCGTCTTCTACTGCTTGCGAAACTTGCTTGTAGAACTCGGCGCCTTCGGCCAAGCCGCGGGGGGTGTCGGACAAGACCAAGTCGCCCAACCGAATCCAAGGGGGATGAATCGTGGCCTCCCGGCGGAAGCCGTTGTCTTCAACTATTTTCGAAAACAGTTCCAAGCGGTTCATCAGGCGCGGCCAGTGCTCCCTTCGAGCGGCGGTCAACAGCGCCCCGAAGTCGCCGTCAGGCAAGTGAAACTGCACCTCCACTCCCGCGGCGTCGGCCGCCTCCGCCAGCTTAGAAAGGTTTTGTTCGTCGGCAAAGTAATTGGTTCCGTCGAAGGAGTACAAGCGTTTTTCCGGCTCGAACTTGTGGGGCTTTACTTCAACCAAGTTCACGGGAAGCAATTCGATTGCACTGAAGTCGTCGAAGCTCTTGCACTTGACTCCAATCAACTGGTTTCCCTTGCGCACGCCCATCACTTGTACCTGAGAAAAGCGCCCAGTCCCTTGAAAGTGGCGTAGAACTGCGAGCCTTCGGCGGTATTCTGCGAAACCATTTCAATCGGAAGCGCCTGCGCCTCGGCCGCCGAAATTACTTCGCCGACTATGTCCGACTCGCTTTCCACAACCGGCTTTCCGCCGCACGGACACTCTTCCTCCGGCGGCTTCTCGGCTATTCTCATGAAAGTCCTGCCGCACGCGCGGCACTTCATCCTGAATTCCTGGAGCGAAAGGCCTTCGGAAACGATGAGCGTCTCGACCTTCTTTGCGGCGATTGCGGCTCGAATGTCGTCCAGCCCATACGCCGCCAGTCCTCCTTTCACGACTTCGCGCATGAAGCGGTCCAACAACTTTTTCTCGCGAATCACTTCCTGCTCG
>JBFMEM010000048.1:0-7782 GCA_040753335.1 Microcaldota archaeon | reverse complement strand
TGCCTGATTCAAGCGGAGTCGCGCTACCTCCGCCGCGGAGGCGGAACGCCGGTAATCCAAGTCGACAACACAAAACCCGTTTCAGCAAAAGAACTGCTGCGCTGGGCAGGAGAAAGGACAAGCGACTTTGTCAACTGGAGTTCCCTCCTGCAGGACAGGCGCCTGGCCTTCCTCTTAAAAGAAAGGCTTTAAAAAGGCCTTGAGCGTAAAAAACGCACTGTCAACAACGCTTAGGGGTGAAAACGCTAGCATGGCAAAGAAAAAGCCGAACGCGCCCGAGGACGAGGAAGAACCTTGGGAGGAAGAAGACGAGGAAGAAGACTGGACAGAGGAAGAAGAAGAATAGGCTCCTATTTCTGTTCCCCCTGGGAACGCGTTGAAACCAGTTGAAGCGTGGCGACGTCCGTGGGAATGACGTCGTCCTTTTTAACGCCGAGTTTCTCGAACAACTTAAACGCAGTTTTTTCGTTCAACTCGCGCGACTTGACGAACTTCGTCGCAGGCAAGGAAACTTCGACGAACGCGCCGAAGTCGGCGACGTCGTACACGTTCACCAAGAGACCGACGTAAGAAAACCGCCATGCAGTAAAATCGCGCGAAAACTCCTGCCTGTAACCGAGTTTCTCGAGGTTCTGCATCATAGTGTAAGCGCTTGCGACGTCGACGCCCAGCCGTTCCTCCTCCTGCAGCATGTAGCCGTCGAACAGCAGAATTTCCTCTTCCGTCTTCTTGTCGGTCCGCAGGAAGAAATAGGCGAAAACGTTTTCCCCGAATTCCTTGACGTACACGGCGTCGACGAACTCGCCGCCGCCCACGAACTTGGCGTGCTTGCGCAGCGCCGCGATAACCGGCGCGGCGTCCCCCACCGGAGCCGTCACACGCGCCTCCGGAATCTTCCACTTCAGCTCGTGAACCGGCTTGCGCGGCTTTGGCTTAAACAAGTCCCAGAAGCCAGGCGGTTTTTTCTTAATGAATTCCAAGCAAAACCAACTCGCAACAAAAAAGTCACAGCTCTTTTAATTCCTTTGTGCCGCGCTCCCAGAAAACCCACGCGAGCGCGGCAACCAACGCCAGCCCCGCCACGCCGAGCAGCCACAAGTTGCTCCCCGCGGAGGCGAGGCCTGTCTGCGAAGAAACGCTGCCCGGGCCTTCCAGCGACTCAGCCACGGCCCGCGCGCGCAGCCAAGCGCTCAAAAACATTTGGTGCTCGAAATCCTGTTTCGCCGCGTCGAGCGCGGCGGCCGACTGCTGCGACCCGAACTGCTTTTGCCTTGCCTCGGCAACCCCGATCGCCTGCGAAGCGGATTCCCGCGCGGAGCCGACTGCGGACTCGAGCGCCTCGCGGCCGGAATCCAGGTCCTCCACCCGGGCGCGCAGGTAAGCCAGGGAATAGCCTTCCAAGGCCGTGGCGCTGGCCTGCGCCTTCGCCCAAACGGAGTCCAAGGCGCGCAAGGCCGTTTCAACGCGTTTTTTCGCCAGCGCGCCCCGTTGTTCAGCGGAAGTCTTTTTCTTGACCACTTCCTCCCCTACTGAAAACGCTTTTTCGAACGACGCAAGCGCGGCCTGCGCGGCCTCCCGCGCCGGCGCGAACTCTTCCATCAGCGACTGCTTTTCCGCCAGCGCGGGGTCGGACGAGGAAAGGCTTGCTGCTTCAGCCGCTTCTTCAGCCAGAAGCTCCTGCCCCGCGGCCTCTTCTACGGCGCCGTCAAGCGAGGAAACCGGCGCACTTGTTGAAACGCACTGGACTGAAACGCGCGCGGCCTTTGACTCGCCGACCTCGAAGTCACCTGCGAGCTCCAAGGCAAGCGACTCTGCCGCAATCCCGTGTTTTTCCTTTAAGTCAGTGAAAACCCGGACGCCTGCCTCCGAGGGAGGCGAGGCGCACGAAAGCCCTTCCGCAAGCGACATGACCGCGTTGTCAAGCGCGACGGCAGAACGCATGACGTAGTCGAAAACCAGTTCGCCGCCTGACGCGGAAACGCTTCTCGTCACTTCAATGGGGTTCGCGAGCCAGTAACGCAGTTCAACCGCGTTCCTGCCTTCCGCGGCGTTCGCGGCGACTGAAATTGTTTCGCCGAAAGCGGTTGCGGAAACGCCTTTTTCGCCGAAGGCCCTGCTGACGCGGGCGCCAACGCGTTTTTCGAACGAAGCCCTCGCGTCCGCATCGCAGTCGAACTCGACAACCATTTTTTTCTCGGCGGCCGACTGGGTCGCCCAGACTGTCGACTCCCTGACGGCGACGGTGCGGCAGAAGACGCCCCCGAATTCAATGAGCGCGCGGTACTCGCCGCCGGCCGCAACCCCTTTGACGAAAATCCTTTTTCCAGAAACTTCGATTTCTTCACTCTTGTTCAAAACAAGCACGTATGCCGCCTGCTCCAACAGGCCGAGGCCGGACAACGAAACCTCGACAGCGCCCGCATAGGAAAGGCTCAAGTCATTCCGCAAGACAATCAACGCGGCGCCTTTTGCCTCCGCATCCAAGGGAACGACGCCAAGCGAGAGGTTGACGGACGCAGTGCGCTCAAACTCCTGCTTCAGCAACGCAGGCGTCCTCGCGTCAACGTCGGCCAAAACGCGTTCCACGAATTCCCTTACCTCGCCGAGCCTGCCCGCCGCCGCCTCTGCGTCAAGCGACCCGCCCGCGAAAAACCGCTCGTACTCGGCTAGCTTCCTGCGGTCTGTAGGCGAGAGAAACTCGGCTGCTTCAACGACGGCCGGCCAGTGGAGCTCGAGCGCGCCGTATTCCTCGAGCGCGGCCGCGACCACGTCGTCGCGCGCTGCGTCAAGCTCGTCCTGCAGGCCGTAGAGCGCAAGAGAACCTTCCTCGGTTGAAGGAATGGCTTGCAACGCAGCCGAAACCCTTGCAAGCCTGTCGCGCGCGTAGGAAGAATCGATTCCGTCGTCTTCCGCGTCTTCCACGAGGTCGCGGAGTTCGCTTGCCTCGGCGCTAACGCGGTCCCTGCGGCTCTCGACGGCGGCCGAAGCACTCGCTTCTTCGATTATTTCCCTGAGCCTTGCAAGCTCGCGTGCGTAGAAAGCGATTCGCTCGCCTCTTGAACGGGGCAGCGCGGCCGAAAAGTCACGCAATTCGGCGTCAAGCAAAGACTGCGCCCTGCCGGCTGCCAGAGGGCTTTCGACGAGCTTTGACGAAACAAGCCTCTGCGCCTCCGCCTGGCGCGACAGCACGGCGGCGCGCAACGCGGCCTCGACGTCCGCCGACTCCGCGTCAACGCGCTCTAGCTGGCGGGACGCGCGGCCGGCAAGGGAAGAGGCTTCGCGAAGCAAGAGAATGGAAGTGCCCAGGTATCCAGTCCGCTTCGAGGAATGAAGCGAGTTGGACTGGGACTGGAGCTCGCGGCCGCCGCGCAGCACTTGCGCCGCTTCCTGCACCGCGTCGTAGAACGCGAGCGAGCCTTCCGCCGACTCGGCCGAGGAAACGCCTGTGCCGGCTAGCGCGACTTCAGCGCCGCTGACGAGAAAAAGCTTTTGTTCCCCGAGTTCGCGTTGCTTGAACTCCGCCAGCGAGAGGGCGCGCTCGGCTTCCGCCGCAAGCGAGTCACGCTCCGCCTGGAGGGCGTCGAGGGCGTCGCGGCATTTCCTTGCCAAAAGCATTTGCTCGCGCAACAAAGACTGCGTCGCAACCAGTGCGTTGAGGCTGGAAACGAAGGCAGTGGCGCTGGGGCTTGAGGAAAACGAAGCCCAGCTGGCGTTCGCGGCTGCTGCAGCTGCGAGGAAGGCGGGCGCGAACCCCTCTAATGAATCACTCCCGCCTTCCTCGAGAACTTGTTTTGCCTCGTCGGCCTCGGCGAGCACGCCTGCAGCTGCGCCGGAATAGTTTTGCCCCGCCGCCTTCCCGAGTTCGGCGAGCCGCTCGTCGACCACCGCAAGGCCGAGGCCGCAGGCGAGCGAAGCCGCCCTCAGGGACTCGACTGCGTAGTTGAAGCAAAGCAGCGACTGGATGCGGTATCCGACGTCCGGAATGCCGAAGGGCGAAACTGCTTTCTGCATCCTGGCGGAGCCGGAGGCGAGGGCAAGGCGTTCCTTTGCAACGGCCGCCGCTGCGAGGGCTTGAGAAAAATCTTTTTCCTCCGTCACCGACCCCCTGGCGACCTGGAAGTCGGCGCCGTCGAAGGCCGCGCACGAGCTGCCCCCTAGAAAGGGCTTGGCGGAGTCGACGGCAACGCCGGAGGGAATGAGGAAAGAATAGTCGTAAAACTCGGTTGCGGCAGCAGGGAAGGCGAGTAGTAACAGCAGTAGCAACCCAACGGACTGCCTCATGAAAGCCATTAAAATCGCCTGGCTATTTAAGCATTGCATGGATTTGCGGGAAGGAACGTTTCTTGTGCGCTTGGCGCGCGCCGCGATAAAGCACTACCTGCAAGAGCACGACGCGCTTTCGTACGACGAAATCGACGAACTCCGCGAAAAGGAGCTGGGAAAAAAACAGTTCGGCCGCCAGGGCGCTTTCGTCACGCTCGAAAGCCATCCTTCAAAGAGCCTGCGGGGCTGCATCGGCTATCCCTTTCCGGTAAAGGCGTTGGACAAGGCGGTCGCCGAGTGCGCGGTGAGCGCCGCAATAGGCGACCCGCGTTTTCCCCCCGTTTCGTTGGAAGAACTCGGCAACACTGTGATTGAAGTAAGCGTATTGAGCGAACTCCAGGAAATCAAGGCCGCGAAGGCAAGGGACTTCGCGAAATGCATTGAAATCGGGAAAGACGGGCTCGTCATCGAGCACGGCCCGTTTTCCGGCCTTCTTCTTCCGCAGGTGGCGCTGGAGCAGGCGTGGGGGCCGGAAGAGTTTTTGTCCGGATTGTGCGAAAAGGCGGGTCTTTCGTCGGACTACTGGCTGGCGGAAGCCGATGGAAAGGCGGTAGTGAAAATAAGCAAGTTCCAGGCACAAATTTTTTCGGAAGAAAAGCCGGGCGGCAAGGTCGTCGAAAGAAGGTGAGTGAATGGGCTCACTCGACGTTCTGACCAAACCAGAGGAAACGCTTGCCGCCGGAAAGAAAAACGCGTCCATGGCCAAAGGCGCGGTTCCCTACTCAGTACTCGGAGTCGCAACAGGACTTCCGCTCGGCGCAGTGATGGCACTTACGCGGCGTACCTGCACGCTCTGGCGTTGAAGGAAGCACACGCGTTCAGCATCGTCCGCGCAGTTGCGGCGATTCTCCTTCTGGCAGCAATTATTTTCGTCCTAGTTGCAGCCCTGTTGCTCGCGGTTCTCGCCCCCCGTCCTCGCCTCTTATACCTGACGGAAGCGCGGGGCAAACGGTTTTAATGCCGCGGCCGCCTTATGTTGGCGGTGGGAGTCAATGCGTTTTTTCAGGCACGGCGACTGCCTGGCAATAGTGCTGCCGGAGCCGCTGCGCAAGAGCTCGGGAGTCCAGGAAAACGACGACTACGAGTTCTTTGAAGTCGAGCAAGGCGCGTTCGTCCTCGTCAGCAAAGCTAGGCTCGCGGACGAGGCGAAGAAAAGCGTTTTCGCTTCCTTGTGCGCCAAGTCAGTCGGCCAGCCGACGCAGCTCCAAGAACCGGTTAGGCAAAACCCCTTGCCGCGGCCGGTTGCCAGGCCGCAGACGCCCGCCGCGTTGATTGAAAGCAAGGGCTTTCTCGTAATAGAGAACGAGGCGGACGCAAAGAACTTGTCGAAGGCAGTCGAGCGCGAGATCAAGGAAGGCCTGGTCCGGGGAGTGCGGGGTTTTGACAAGAGGTTTTACGTAGTTTCCACGCGCTTTCTTAAGGCAATGGCGCAGAAGCTCGGCCCCGTCCTTTCGGGAGAGCCGCTGACGTCCGCCCAAGCGGCGCAAGCCGCGTCCTGCGACGAGGCCGCGTGCAACGCCGTCCTCCAAGTGCTCAAGGAAGACGGGGACGTGCTCGAGAAAAAACGCGGTTACTTCATCGCAGTGAAATAGCGCCGTATTTATTCACGCGAAAACAGATTTTTGGCGAAGCCGAGTGAAACATGTTTTCCTGATTTCCAGCGGCGACGAAGACACTTTCCAAGCCGAAAGCTATTCAGGGGAAGAACTCGTCATCCTAGTCGTGCTGGACTCCAAGGGCCTGGCGGGAGAGGCCGACAAGAAAATCTCGTTCCTGAGGCAAAAAGCCGAGCAGCTAAGCCTGGCGCTGGCGCCCAAGGGAATTCCCAACCGCGTGGTGCTGCAGTGGGGCGACCCGCGGGAGGAACTCGACCGCTGCCTCGAGAGGGAAAGCGCCGCGCGACTGCTTTGATTCGCAGAATCAGAGGCCTATTATCTTGAGAAAGATTTCGGCCACAATGAACACGACGCAGGCCACGACCACCGCCTTTGGGCCTAGTTGGACGTTGCTGGAGCTCACGTCGTAAAAACGCATTAGCCCCGTCGAGCTCGACGGAGTGGTTATCCTGTCTCCCACGGAAAAACACCTTGCGCAATAGTTTGGGCGGCGAGTATTTAAAAGCTGCCTGCGGCTAAAAACATTTGGATAAAAATGGCTTACCCGCCCTACGCGCAGCCAGTGTCGAAGCGAGAGAGCGCGCAGGAAACCCTGATTAAAATCATCGTGTTCGTGGCGCTCGTGCTCGTGCTGCTCGTCGTCCTCACGAAGTTCAAGTTCATCCACCCCCGCGACATCCCCGGGTGGAAGGGGCTTTACTGCGGCGTAATCGAACAACGGCAGTCGCGCATAATGATTCTGCACGGCGACGAGGGCCTGGGAGACCCCGAAAAGCTGGCCAACCAGTTGTCGCGCTTCCGCATTTCAGCCCCGCCGGAGCAGCTGCACGCCAGCCGCCTGAGTTCGGGGATGCTCAAGAACTACGAGCTCGTCATCGTCGACCGCATGAAGCGAATTACTTTCACGCAGGCCGAGGCGCTCAAGTCCTACATGGACGGCGGGGGAAGCATCGTCTGGATTGGCGACGCGGGAAGCGATTACTACCTGAGCGAGGAAGACCGGCAGGCGGCGCTGCTCGAAAACGAAACGAATCCCGGCGCGTACGAGCGGCTGTTGAACAAGAGCGAGAGGACAACGGGCTTCGGCGACATCGGCAGGGACTACCTTGGCGTGACTTACTTGCGCACGGAAAACGCGACTTCCGGCGTCGTGCTGAAAGTGGTTGACCGAAGCAACGTGCTGGTGCAGGCGGTTGTGCAGGAACTCGAAGTCGGCTCCATGTCCTTTGCGGTAGTGAACGAAAACAAGGGCGGCGCCGCGTTCATAAGCAAGTCGGCGGTGTTGGACTACGGCGGCCACGAGTATCCCGCGGTCATCGACTCGAAGTACGTTGGAAGAATTGTTTACATCGCGTTCCCGCCCGAGCAGATAACCGAGTCGGCGTACCCGACCGGGCTTTTGACGAACATGGTGGACTATCTCGTCAGCTGCTGAGGGGAACGCAAAGGGTTTTTAACCCCCTTCGGCTCACAGCTTTAACAAAGTTTATAAAGAAAAGAACAGAAAATTCTTTCGACGGTGATGCTATTGAAGCGTGGACAAAAGGGCGGCGCTGAAGGCGCGATTCCCATTATCCTCCTGCTGGTACTGGCTATTTTCATTGCGGGAAAATTCGGCTTGGTTGACTTGAGCGGAGTGCCGATAGTCGGCCAACTTGTTTCCCAGAAGCAGACGAAGATTCTCGTCATCGGCCACCTGAGCCCGCAGATGAACGAGATTCTCACGGGAGAAGACTTTACGCTCAAAGGCATTACAGTAATGCCCGACATGGACCCCGAAGTCATCGCCAGGTTCACCACGCTGTCCAAGTACGACATCGTCATTCTCCAGAACCAGCGCACG
>JBFMEM010000047.1:0-7932 GCA_040753335.1 Microcaldota archaeon | reverse complement strand
GCTCCCCTCTTGTCCGCGCTCTCGAGTTCTTCGGTGTCGAGCGCGACCAACGCGTTTTCCTCTTCCTCCGCGTCGAGATACTCTATCGCGCCCTGTTTTGTCAACGCGCTCCACTTGAGCGACCCGCCCTTGATTTCTTCAACGTGCTTTTCGGTCAACACGGGCTTGTTGTTCTTCACGACTATGAGGGGCCTGCGGGCTCTCCCGCTGTCGGTGTTGATGAAGACCTCCCTCGTCCTTTCGTAGTGCGCGACGTTCATCTGGACGTCGAGCTCGCCCGCCCTTCTTTTTTCGCGGAGTTCTTTCGCGAGTTTTCCGCCGTCTTCGACGAAGCCGACGAATCTTCCGTTCAAGTAAACGCTTGCCTTGTCCATTGCAATCACGCCTTCATTGAAACGCCGAGTTTTCTCAGCGGTCCCTCGACTTCCTTCTCGTTTCCCTCGGTTGTAATCTCGCACAAGAGCGCGATATTGCGGATGAGACCGCAGTTTGGGCCTTCGGGCGTTTCGTTGGGGTCGAGGCGGCCGAAGTGCGTGCCGTGCAAGTCGCGGGCCTTGTGGTGAGGATGCTTCTTCGCCAGCGGAGAAGTCACGCGGCGTAGGAAAGACATGCTTGAAATGAAGTTGTAGCGGTCCACTGGCTGGGAGACGCCCGTGTGCCCGCCGACCCAGTTGCCTGTTGCCATCGAGTACTTGATGCGGTCGGTCAGCGCGTCGGGACGCACGACGACGGCCATGCTTATTTTCCTGCCGCGGACGTTGGCGCGCTCGATTTGGTAGCACACGTCCTTGACGAGGAACTGGAAGGCGTACTTGAACAAGTCTTCCATGAGCTTTCCGGCGATTTTGAGGCGCTTGTTCGCGTAGTGGTCCTTGTCTTCGACCCTACGCTTTTTGTACGAAACGAGGACGGCCCTTTCGGTCATTCTGCAGAGGAAATAGGCTTTTGCCAAGCGGCTTTCGGCGTCCACTCCAATGTGAGGAAACAGGTAGTGGTCGAGCAGGAGCTCGGCGCGCTTGGTCTGGTAGTCGACCGGCTGCGACGGCGCGGCGCGTTTTCCGATTGTTTCAAGCGCGTCGCGCCTGTTCTTGGCTTCGACGAGCTCGAGGTTAAGGAGGACGTCGTTCCTGATTTCCGGCACTTCGGAGAAGGCGTCGAGGATTTTTTCTTCCTTGTCGAGCCCAAGCGCCTTCAAGACGAGGACGAGTTCGAGCGCCTTGCTGTACGAAGGCATGCTCACTCCGATGCGGCCTTCCGCGTTCCTCTCGACCGTGCACTTGCCGCGGAAGCCGAGCCTCGTAGAAAATATTTTGGCCGAAGTTTCGTTGGCTTCCTTGTCGAGCGAGATCAGCAGACGGTTGGGCGCAAGGTCTTCCATGGTTACGAGGGCTTTTTCGGTTCCGTTGATGACGAAGTACGCGCCCGCGTCCATGGGGTCTTCGCCCAGCTCGACCAGCTCTTGGCGGCTCTTGTTGCTCAAGTAACAGAGCTTGCTTTTCACCATAACCGGGAGCTCGCCGACGAAGACGTCTTCCGTCTTTTTCTCGACGCCGTTCACGACGAGGGTGATCTCCAGGAACAACGGTGCCGTGTAGCTCAAATCGCGGAGTCTCGCTTCCATTGGGTACAGGGGCCTGCGCGAGCCGTCGGCTTCGGTAATCATTGGGCGCTCGGCGCGTATTTTCCCGAGTTTGAGCACTATTCCCTCTATTTGCGGTTCGATGACTTTCTGGGCGTCGATGACCTGCTGCATTCCTTGGTCGACGAACTGGTTGTAGCTTTCGATGTACTGTTTTACTAAACTGTTTTCGGCAAAATAAGATTTAGTGAGCTCGGCGTACACGCGGACCACTCTCCTTGCCTCGGGCAAGAATTTTTTACTCTACTACGCGGCGGTAGTAGGGCGTTTCGCTGCCGGTTGCCGGACTAGGCCGGTAGATTTTAATGACGTCCCCGACCTTGGGCCCCAGCGGAATGAGCGCGGGGTCGGTGACGCGTATCTTGGGCAGGGCGTCGAGCGCGATGCAGTGTTTTTCGAGGACTTCGTCGACTTCCTTTTGGGAGGCGACTTCCATTACCGGCACTAGAACATGCACAGTAGACGGTGGCTTGCTTTCAGGCATTGCATCACGAGACAGACGGCAGACAATAGACAACTGGCCAGCGAATAAAGTTAACTCGAAGAAAACTTTTAAACCTTTGCAAAAGCCGCCGCATCTTGGGCGACCGCCCCCTGCCTGGGCAAAAAAATTCCGCGCGTCAAACAAGGCTGTGTTCGGGTGCCGCGGCTGCGCGGGCTAGATTTTTTCGTAGATGTTTTTGCGGTGGCCCAGTGAAGTGACGAAAATAGTTTGTTCTTTCAGGAGAAGGTTGGCGATTACGCGGTAGCTACCTGCGCGGAGTTTGTACTCGTCTCTTCCTGCGAGGCGGTGGAAAAAGTGAGTCGGGTCGTCCTTGCTTTCTTCAAGCTTGGCCAGCACCTGCGCGGCAGCTGCGTTGTCGAGTTTTTTGAGCTGCCACCTGGCTTCGTCCGATAAAATGATTTTGAAAGCCATTAGCTCAAGCCGAGTTCCTTCCTGACGTCTTCAAGAGAGTGCGTGCGGCCGCGCCGTATGTCCGCCAGCCCGCGGAGCAGGGAAGCACGGAATTCTGGAGAGTACTTGCCTTCTTCGTCGCCTTCTGGAACCAAGTCAAGCAAGGCATTCAAAAGCTCGTCGTAAGTCTCCCGCTGGGCTTTGAGCCTCGCCAGACGCTCTCGCGTATTCGGATTTATCTGAATAGACGTATACATACATAACCACTTATGTATAAACTATGTATTAGTCTATAAAAGAGTTTGGGTGTGTTGCCGTAAAGAAAAACAAGGCCTTGCATTTAAAAAGGCCGTTCCCCAGCGGCTTGCCGGTGGGTTTGCTGGGAAGGAAGATGTCTTGGATTAGCAATACTCTTGCAAAAGCCGCCGCTAAAGCCAGAAAAAAGAAAGGAAGAAAGGCTAGCTCCCTCGAAGAAAGGGGGGTTTTTTAGCCTATCCTTCTGGCGTAGGTTTTCTTTATTCCGTAGTGATATATTGTGGCTGCAATATTTGTCAGCTGGCTTTCGTCGGTACCGTACGCCGCGGCATCGGCGTTTAGGAAAAACGGTTTCCCGCCGTAGGTGAACTCGACTGTGCTGGGCACGCCACTTGCGGCAGTAACGTCCGTGACTTTTGTTAACGCTACTAGCGACGTCGTTCCTCCTCCGGGCGAAATGCCCCGCGCTAAGTACTGGCTTTCTTCTTCTGACGCGGCCGGAATCGCTGCTGCTACCGCCAAGTCGTTTGCGTAGTACGCTTGGAATCAGACCCAAGCGACTGCGATTCCTACTACGAAAGCTGCTGCTATGAACAAGTAGTTTTGTCCTGTTTTTTCCGTCAAATAATCGCCTCCTTTTAATCAAGCTTTTTGGGGGGGAGATAAAAGCTTTTTTATTAGGCGGAAAACAATCATTCGTTGGTTGCAATGCTTTCCGACAAAGGAATTTTGCAAGAAATAAAGAAAGGAAACCTGAAAATCAAGCCCTTTGACAAAGCGGCTCTGAGGCCGTCGGGTTACACCTTCCACCTCGGGCCGCACTTTTTGGTTCCGAAGACTGGTTTGAAGATAAACCCGTTGAAAGACGATCCAAGCAAGGCGTATTTTCCGCTGGTTGCCTCGGCCAAGCGGCCGCTCGTGCTAGAACCGGGCGACTTCGTTCTCGGCGAAACGCTGGAGGAAATCGCGTTGTCGTCCAAAATCGGGGCTTTCGTCGACGGCGCCAGCACCATTGCAAGGCTGGGGATTTCGATTCACCAGGCGGCGATGATGTTGGACCCGGGCCACGGCTGGCCCGGCTTCCGCAGGATTACGCTTGAAGTAAAGAACGACGGAACGAACTCGATCGTGTTGACGCCGGGAATGAAGTTCTGCAAGGCCGCTTTCTTCAAGCTCGAGCCGCCCGCCAGCTTTTCCGCCGACGAGCGCTCGAAGTACAGGAAACAGAAGAACGTCGGCGCGCCTTTGCGCATCAAGGAAAAAGGAGTGTAAACAAGGTGATTTGAATGGCTGTTCCGGCTGAAAGGCTTCCTGAGTTGAGGAGAAAACTTGGCGGCGGGCTGCCGCCTTCAACGCCTTCAGAGTACCTGCGGCGCGTTACTGCTTTTCACCACCGGCTTCCGACCGCTACTCCGCAGGAGACGGTTCGGGGCGTCGGCGAACTGAGAAGGCACTTCGAGGCCGTGGACTGGCGCGGAGTGGAGCCGGAGACGGTGCGCCGCAAGCACGACGCTTTGTTGATGGACTTGCATTCCTCTCCGTTTGACAACGATTTTTTGCGCGCGGCCGTCGCGAATTACGGTCGTTCGATTGCGTCGCACGAAAAAGTCCTCGTGTCGCCAGGCGTGGCTCACCAGCTGGGAATAATCACGCGCAAGCCAGTAACGCCTTACGCGCGCGTGCTGCGGTTCGCGAGAGCCTAGGCTGGTTTTGAAAAAGAAAAAAAAGGGGGCCAGCCCGGCCGGATTTTGTTTAGCACACCAATAGGTTCAAGTACCAGTCACTGACCAAGCGGAAGTAACCGTCTGCGCCGAGGTAGTAAAGAACGATGGCCCATGCTGGAGAATAGAGGTCGAAGTAAACAGTGTTGCCTGGCGAGTACGTGCCTCTGTTGAAGAGGAAGCCGTTTGGATTGCTGGTTTGAATCAGGACCGAGCTCGGCAGCGTTATCGTGCGACTCGCGTTTAGTGCTAGGCTGACTTCTGTCGGGAAGTAAGTAAAGGTTATTGAATCGCCTTCGGAGGTGGTCACCGCCGTTGCTTTAGTGAAATAGCCTGTGGTTGGCGCCATGTACCAGTAGCCGTTTAGCTCGGCGTTTGTTTCGTTGTAGGCGTACAAGAAAGAACTCACTGGATTTGCGTCAAGCAGGAACGCTCCCGGCGGCCGGCCGCCTGACAATCGCAAGGGATTATGCAGCGTCACCGAAGTGCTGGCGCTGTCAGCGAGAGCGACTTCGCCTTCGTTTTTTACCACGAAAACTTGGCAGCCTGCGTGACTATCTCCCGGTGGCGTTGGACTAGGCGTCGCCGTAGGCGTAGGAGTAGGTATTGGGGTCGGCGTTGCTGTTGGGGTTGGTGTTCGTTTACTGCATCTTAGCCCAAATTGTCCAGCTACCTTGGGCTGGCAGTCTAAATTATACCTCGCGGCAGCCGGGGCTATTCCGCGTGCCAGGTAAGCTTCGTCTCCTATCGCCTCGTTCACGCTCGCCGCCGTTGCAAGGTCGTCTGCGTAGTAAGTAGTAAAAGCGAGCCACCCGATTCCCGCGCCGACTATCAACGCTATTACTGCGATTGCGATTGTTTTTGTTTCCAAGCCAAACCGCCTCCTTTGACTAACTCTTTTGGGAGGGAATTTAAACTTTGTCTTTTTAGCGGTATTTGACGGGGGATAGGAGATGGCGGAGAGTCCAGTTGTTTGGCTTGCAATCGGTTTTTTCGCAGGCCTCTTTATCTTCTACTGGGGGTTCAAGCAGTTCGCGAGAAAGAGGCTCATTGAAAACACGCCGACGTCAAAAATCCGTTCGCTTGCAATGGGTTTGGTCGAAGTATTCGGTTCAATCGAGGCGTTCAAGGAAACCCTGGTTTCGCCTATAATGAAGAAAAACTGCGTCTGGTATTCCTTCAAGGTCGAGGAAAAAAGGGGGAGTGGCAAGAGCTCGCACTGGGCCACCGTGATGAGTGGCACGCGGGGCGTGCCTTTTTTCGTGCGCGACGACACTGCGGCCGTGCTGGTGAACCCGGAGGGCGCGCAAACCGAGTTTTCAACCGACTTGACGGCTTCTTCAAACGTGTTGAAAGAACCGCCCGAGGCAGTCAAGGCTTTTCTGAAGGAACACAATTACGACTACAAAGCGTTTTTCCTGAACAAGACCATGCGCTTTGAAGAAAAATTCGTTTGCCCCGGCGACAGCGTGTACGTCATGGGAACGGCGGGCGACAATCCCTTCGTCGAGGAAGCGACTGCAGTCAAGGGAGTCGAGGACGCGATGATTGCCAAGGCGAAAAACGCGCCGTTCTTTATTTACGACAAGCCGGAAAAGCAAATCTTGGCTTCCCTTGCGTGGAAGAGCTGGGGAGGAATACTCGGCGGCGCCGTCTTGAGCCTGGCGTGCCTTGCGTTCCTCCTCGTTGCGCTTGGAGTGTGGTGAAAAATGGGTTTCGGCTTTGAAGCACTCGCTGGCCTTGCCGCCGCGCTGGTCGCAATCGGCTTACTCTTGTACTTTGTCTTGGTCTTCAACTCCTTGATTGCCTTGAGGAACGAAGTGCGGCGGGCGTGGGCCAACGTTGACGTGTTGTTGAAGCAGAGGAACGACGAACTGCCCAACCTAGTTGCTACAGTAAAGGGTTACATGAAGCACGAGCGCAAGCTGCTGGAAGGAATCGCCAACGCCCGCGCGGCAATGCTTGGCGCAAAGTCGCTTGGCGAGAAGGCTAAGGCGGACGAGCAGTTGAGCGGCGCGCTGAAAACCTTGTTTGCGGTTGCCGAGAACTATCCTGTGCTGCGGGCGAGCGAGAACTTCAAGCAGCTGCAGGACCGGATAAGCGGCCTCGAAAACGAAATCGCGGACCGAAGGGAGTTTTACAACAGCTCGGTCGCGAACTTCAACATCCGCATTCAAAGCATTCCCGACGTCGCCGTCGCAAGGCTGCTCAGCTTGAAGCAGGAGGAAATGTTTGCGGCGGGGGAAAAAGAGAAGGAAGTTCCGCAGACTCGGCTCTAGGGAAAGTAACCGTGACAAGGCCCCTCGGATTGAATTCAGGACGCGAAACGACTTTCGATCGAGTTTAGCGCTTTCTGTTCCGCTTCCGTAAAACGAATTTTCCGAGGGAGCGTTGTATCAATGGCTTAGTTTCTGCTAATCCACTAACACTATTTTTATGCAACAGCAGGTATTTAAGGCCTGCTTTTACGGCGATTGTCGCTCGAAATAGATTTTTTTGGCTTTCCAGTTTTCTATTGCCCGCGCGCTCGGAAAAAACATCGGAGACGGAAGGGCGTCGGGGGAAAACCACTTCCATTCGGAAATGTCGTTGTCCGCGTCGTTGTCTGCACTTGGTTTCTTGCTTTCGTCAGCGACTTTTCCTGCAAAGCCTATTGTTACAAAGTGCTTGCTCGGAATAATGTCGTCGGAAACGCTTATCACCGTCAAATCGGTTGCTTCCAACCCGGTTTCTTCGGCGACTTCGCGTTTTGCGGCTTGCTCGAGTGTTTCACCGAACTCAAGCTTTCCTCCTGGCAGTGTCCACGTGCAGCCGCCTTTCAACTCGCTTTTGCTTTGGTCGGCGACTCTTTTCCCCAAGAGTATTTGGCCGCGGGAGTTTACTAGAATCACGCCTACTCCTACGCGGGGTTTTTGCTGCTCCAATCCAAACCACTTGAAAAGAAAAGCGCCTTGGCCGGGATTCGAACCCGGGTTACAGGCTCTTTGCACCATCGCCTTAAGCTTGTGCAAAGCGTCTTGGTTCGACAAGCCTGTATCCTAGACCACTAGACGACCAAGGCTTTTCAGGAGTATTATTCGGCTGCTGAACTTTATTAAACTGTTTTGCTTCAGTCGGCGTGGGACGTTAGCCTGCGGATTGCTTTCGGCATCCGGTGGCCTTCCGCGGGTATGAAGAAGTGCAGGTTCGTGTAGTAGACGTTGCCGCGGTCGTCCGTCGCCCAGTTGCGCAGCGTGTACAGCGCTTCATGCACCCGCTTTCGTTCGACGCCCAGTTTTCTCACGAGCTTTCTTTTGGCTTTGATTTTTGCCACCACCGCGGGGGTCAGTTCGCTTGGGGAAAGCTGGCGGAGGCTGACGGGGTGGTGGATGCCAAGCGCGAAACCGCTTTCGGTGTGCGAAACCGAGAAGGTCGTCGAAGGG
>JBFMEM010000046.1:0-7992 GCA_040753335.1 Microcaldota archaeon | reverse complement strand
CACTGCCCTGAGCCTCTTCAACGCCAGGCCGGCGGTTGCCCTCACTTCCGCGGCTTCGTCGGCGTCCGCGGCTTTTTTCTTGAGCGCGGTGTAAAGGGGGTGTTCGGTTGTCTTGCCTTTCTTTGTCTTCGGCAGTATTGACGCTAGGGTGGTCGGAGAGCTTTCGACTGCAAGCGCGGCCGCCGAGCGGGTGGTCACGTCGGGATGTGTTGAAAGTATTTCGGCCAGCGCGTCCAAGCCCGCTGGCACCTGCGTCAGCCACTTTGCTACCTTAAACTTTCCCTCGGGCGTAGTCGCGCGTTCGATCATCCGCCTTACTTTCGCCACCCCTTTTTCGCCGGCGCCCAGGAGGCCTTGCACGGCGGCTTGCCTGACTTCAAGCGGGGTGGTGGTTGAAGAGGCGACGCTGTCCAACAACAGCAGGTGGCTTCCTTTTCTCTTGTTCGCGAGGATGGGCGGCACCGCGCCCAGGCCGAAGGCTGCCCGCGCCATTACCCGGGCCGGTTGGCCTGGCAGCGAAACTATTGCCGACAGTTTGTTCACGCCCTCTTCAGTGTGCGCCAGCCACTGGGCCGCGTGCCGCGCGACTTCCTCGCTTTCGTGCGCCGACATTATTCGAAGCAGCTGCTGCTGGCCGTGCGGCCCGGCTCGGGAAAGCAGTTTTCCGTAGTAGGCCGCGAGAAACGGCTCGACGGTCGTGTTTTGAACGAATTTTTTGGAGATGAAGCCAAGCAGCTTGGGGCTTTCGCCGATTGCGGGCGCGAGTTTTATCAGCGCATCGGCGGCGAGAAACTTGTTTGACGGGTGTTCCGCTTGTTCGAAAAGCATTTTCATCGTGCGCACGGTAGGCCTCCCGAGGTCCCCGAGCCCCGTTATTCCCAGGTACCGGAGTTCCGGAAAAGCGCTTTGCTTGAAGAGTGCGTGCAGTGAATCCTCTATTTTTTCTTCCGTGGCTTCCCTCGTTTCCTTTGTCAAGGGCCTTCCAACGCCGGTGGTTGTTTCTGGGGCAGCGGTTTTTTGGCCGAGTTGCTTCGCGAACCGCCGGAGGGCTGCCTCTCCTTTTTCGGTTTTTGCGGGGGGCGCGGCCTCGGCTTTTCTCGCCGTAACCGCCGCCTTGGTCGCGTCATCCACTACTTTCGAAAGAGTGTGCGCAAAGTATTTTTGCAGCGTCTCGTCTCTTCCAAATGCCTGCGGGCGATCTTCTTGCGTTTTAGGCATTCTTTTAACGAGTTCGGCGAGCACTTCCGCGGCGGCAAGCAAGCGCATGTTGCCGCCTTCCGTGATTTCGCGGAGGCTCTCGAGGGACTGGGCGCGCACCAAGTCATTTTCTTCCTTGTCGAAGCACATGCGCGCGAGTTCCTTCAACAGCGCGGCCTGGCTTTCTTCGCCGTATGCGTTGAACTGCGCATCGCGCAGCGCTTTTACTGTGCTGAGCCTTCGGTCGAATGCCTCTTCGCTTTCCTCGCCTTTGGCTTGAAGGGTTTTCAACAGCGTGCCGGCAACGGGTTCTCCGCATTTGACGAGGACTTTCGCGAACGCGTTTGAAACGACGGGGTGGGCAGTTTGTTCAAAGAGGCCGGCTATGGTGTGTGCGAGCTGTGGGTCGGCGTGTTTCGCCATTATTTCCGCCACGTCCGGGTGTACGTCGCCGTACCTCTTGTCTTCAAAGAGGCCGTGGAGCGCGGCGTCAAGTTCCACGCCCTGCATTCCCGAGAGGGCGGCCGGAAGGCCTTCGTGCAGCTGGCGGCGGTTGATTTGCCGCGCCTGAAATTCTTTGACGAGGCGGTAGAATCTCTGTATGGGAAGCTCTTCTTCAGGCATTGCTTGACCTCGTAAAAATAGTGCTTTCGCCAACATTTAAATAAACCGTTTCGTTAACGGCTTTCGAATTTACATGGATGTCGCGTGCCCGAACTGCGGAAACCCGAACCTCGACGTGGACGCGCAGAACAGCGTAGTGTACTGCAAGAAATGCGGGTTTGCCGTGCGCGTGGACCCGAACACGGGCGAAACCACTCCCCTCAACCCGGGCGCGCAGGCCGGCGCAAGCAGGGAAGCCGCTGGTCCTCAGGAAGCCTACGCAGGCGGCGGAACCGTTTTCGGAATGGAGCCGTTCATGTTCTGGATGGTCGGCACTGCAGTGCTTTTGCTGCTTACGCTGTTTGCAGTAATTCCCGACTTGACGTGGTTCGTGGGACTCGAAGTCCTGCTGACTCTCTTCTGGTGGATGAGGCGCTAGTCCTCGCGTCGTTTTATAACGGACTCGATTTGCGGCAGCCGTATTCCCTTTCTGCGCACGGTTTCCCGGTATATGACGTTTAAGTGCTCGGTGTTTTCCACGTGCGCGGGTTGTGAGGGAACCACTACTATCCTGTATTCGTTGCGGGGGTGGCCTGTTGCAAGGTGGTGCGTGGGGCTGTACATCATTAGGGTAAAACCCGGGTTTTCCGGAAGCTCTACTTTGACTGCCTCTAAGTCTCCTCCGGAAAAGCGGTTGAACCATTGTTCGCCGGTTCCGCGGCAGTGGGTGTGCGCTTTCATGAACTCGTACCTCGCGCGCGGGTCCCGTCGGCGCAACTCTTGCAGGAACGCGTTAGCTGCCTTGAGGTAATACGGGTGCGCTTTCACGTGGTAAGCGCTTCCGCGGCCCAGCATGTGAAAGGAGTGTACGCGCCAAAGCGTTTTGCCCGCGACTTTGTCAGGAGTGTAAATTAAGAATCCGTTTGTTTCATGCTCCAATTCCGCCAGTGCCTTGCGTGCAAGTGGCTTGGAATCACTATGTTAATCTTAGGCACGTCACCACTCTCCCAAACTCTTTTGCCTAATTGGCGTAGAAGCAGTTGTCGGTTTTTCCTCGAGTGGCTTTTCGCACAACAGCGCTTCACTCGGAAGCTGCGGCACGCCGTATTCTCCGTCGAAGCCGGGCTTGACCTTGATTTTAGCCTCGCGGTTCAACAAAATTGCGTCAACAATTTTCTCGTCCGTCGTCTTCAACAATGCTTCGCGCGAAGCGTCCAACAGCACGTTGAGTTCGGAACCGAATTCCTTCATGAGCCTCGTTCCTTCCGTCATTACTTTCTTCGACGAGAGGGAAGTGCAGTGGACTGTTGCAAGCAGTTCGTGCAAAGGCAACAATTTCTTGTAGGGAATCGCGTCTTTTGGAACAAAGCCCTCCGGTCGGTCCGCCAGTTGTTCGACTCGGTACTCGACTCCGATGGTGAGCGGCCGCTTGCATACGGGGCAAATGCCTTTGAGTTTCCTTGACTCGCTGGGCGGGCACGAAAAGCTGCAGTTGCGGTGGCCGTCCCAATGGTATTTTCCGTAAGCCGGGTCTGTTTCCACGGTGAACAAGAAGTTTTTAGAGTCTTTTTTCTTGACCGCGGTCCACAACTCGTCGAACGACTTGACTTCGTCGGAGAAGGCGTTGCACTCTCTTCCGAGGCGCCACGGCCAGAAGGAGTGCGAGTCGCTGAAGCTAACCGGCGTAAAGGAATCGAGTTTGCTGAGCCGCCAGCACATAGCGGGATCCGAGTTGCCGCACCAAACAGGAATTCCGTTTCTTCTTACGTAAATTACGTGATTTGGAACTTCGAGGCAGTACACTTTGCCGTCGTAGTTCACCCATGCTTCGGTACGGCCATTTTTGTTACTGGTTGAAGGAAGAATTGTGTGAAGATTGTGTCGAATAAAATAGACATTCCACGAATCTTCAGATTGTTTGTATCCTGCGCTTTTTGCTTTCGGCAGAGAAACAATCGGCGTCCCCTTTTTTCTAAGCAGTTTATAGTACGCTGAAATCCCTATCTTCAAGGCTATTTCCTGTAGGTCGTCGCGGAGTCTTTTAGAGATGGTCGTTGCACGCAGTCCCTTTCCCGTTCTGCCGTAACGGTTGCCGTCGCCTTTAATATAGTAATCGAAAAGTATTTGCAAGAGCTCCTTCGATAGTGATTTTATTTTTGGAGGAAGGTGTTTTTCAGAGGCTTTTCCAAACTGTTTGAGATAATAGAACAGTTGGTAATCGCGTAGTCTGAGAACGTCTATTCCTCTGTTTTTATAAAAATAGGGCGTATACCCGAAACCTTCAAGGATATGTTTCATTTCAAGCATTAGTCGAGTGTTAGAATTGGCGAGGTAAATACCGTAGTCTCCGTCCTTGCCTTTAGTTGTCCAGCCTTCAGCTATCCAGAATCCGAAGAATTTTAACCAGGGTTTGATCGGAAATTTTTTTTCGTCTTTACAACGGAAACCGGAGTAGTAACGGCTTCCGTGTCTTATCGCGGCGCATGGAAGAACAAAATACTTGGGACTGGTTCCGACCCAAATTCCGTCTTTCTTAAAGCGTTTTGACTTGTTGAATAGAGCCTCTGCCTCTTTGAGGAAAAAGACCGGTTTTTTCCGAAAATCACAACGGGCGTACAAAAGTTTATGGTTTGGAGTAACAAAGAGGTCTATTCGCTTTGTTTTCAGACGATACATTTTTCCCTTGTAATCATACTCGAATAACTTGAGGGGTTTCTGAAACTGAATGATGCCTCTTTCGGCATTCAAAGTGCATACTTCGTCAGAAAAAGTAACCTCTAAAATTTTTTTCCATCCATTGTTCGTCAAAACCTCCGTTTCGGGGTCATAGCAAGACATTCCAGTCTCATAACAGAAAACGTGCTTGACTTGGTCTTCGTACGCTTCCTCGAGCGAGTCGAAGCCGCTTTCGCTTCCCAGCACGCCGAAGAAAGGCGTCCAAGAATGGGCGCTAAAAATTACTGTCTTAGGACAGACCTGCATGGTTTTTTCGACTAGCTCCGCGCACGAGCGGTTGCCGAACATTGGTCTTCCGTCTGCGGCGAGGTTTCCCCACTTTGAGTACAAGTCGTTGAGCTGAGCTGCTTCGTCGAACGAGGAGACGCAGATGACGTGGTGTACTTTCCGCACTTTCTGGGGAGTGGACTTGAAAGTCGCGACTTCGACTTGCAGCATGAATTTAGGCCCGTCGGCGTTTCCTTTGAGGGAGAAGAAGCCACTGCCTTCGGGAGACTCTTCCAGTTTTGAGCGAAGTTCTTTGAACCAAGTTGGGTGCGTGAAGTCGCCCGTGCCCACAAGTCCCAGTCCCTTGTCCCGCGCGCCCCTGGCGACGTGTTCGAGGTCCATGTTTTCGCTGGTCGCGCGCGCGTACTTCGAATGCAGGTGCAGGTCGGCGAATAATGCCATGGGAAGAGAAGGAAGTGCGTAATATTTAAATTAAGGCCGCGTTTGCACTTTAGGACGGTTCTTTGGAGTTGATTATTTAATGGTTGAAGAAGATTTGGCTTTGAAGGAAGCTTATCTGGAAGGCCGGTTGCTTGGCTTGAACGAGCTAATCGGAATCCTTAAGGACGCGATTGACGAGGAGGGGTCGACGCAGACTGCCATCTTCAAGTCGCTGGTGGTCCACATTTCGAGCGAAATGGACTCCATCCTGACCGAGCTCAAGGTTGCCCACGGCTCCTCTCACCCGGTCATCAAGGAAGCGGTTGTCGCGGCGAAGGCCATGGCGAAGGAAGCCGCCAAGATTCCGGAGTCGAAGCCGGCCGAGGAAGTCACGCCGGTTGTCAAGAAAAACGTCGAGATTGCCGACGATTTGATGAAGAACCTCATGGCCCTGCGCGAGAAGACCGGCGGCGAGTGAGGCCAGAAACAATTATTAGGCAGTCCGCTCACTTTACTTGCGGCTCGTTTTAGGTTTTTCGTGAAAGGGTGCACTGAATTGATTTTGCCGGGAGAGTTTCTCGCGGTTTCCGAAGAAAGCGTCGGAGGCCAAGGCACTTTCGAAGAAAAGGACGGAAGGATTTACTCCGCGGTAGCCGGGAGAAAGGCGGCGGACAGCCGCGCGCGCTCGGTTTCAGTACAGGCGCAGGTGAACGTCAGGCCGCTCGCTGCCGGCGACTACGCTTACGGACTCGTGCACGACTTGTACGAAATGGTTGCGCTAGTCGAGTTCAGCCCGGTTTCGCGGAAGGGAGAGCGCATAGCCTCGCACAACAACTACGCCTACCTCCGCATTTCCGAAGTGCAACGCGGGTATACCGAGCGCTTCCGCGACTGGCTGCGCATAGGCGACGTGATCAAGGCAAGGGTGAAGGAAATAACTTCGCTGGGCATTTACTTGACTATCGCCGACGCGGACTTGGGGGTCGTAAAGGCTTTTTGCACGCAGTGCAAGCACGAGCTCGAGCCCCGCGGCCGCGTAATGGTGTGCCCGGCTTGCGGAAACAAGGAACAGCGCAAGACCCCGCAACGCTTCTGAGAAGGTGAGTTGAATGATTGAAGTAGTCAAGGAAGACGACGACGTGCTTGAAGTTGCTTTAAAGGGCGAGAACCCGGGGCTTGCGAACCTCGTTGCGGAACGGCTTTTGGAGAGCAAGGGCGTTTCCTTCGCGGCGAGCAAGGTCGACCACCCGCTTTTCGGCAACCCCCATCTCGTGATAAAGGCGAAGGACCCGCGCAAGGAACTCAAGAAAGCCCTCGAAGAACTGGCCGACGAGTTCAAGGCGCTGCAGAAGGAAGTCAAGAAGCCGTCGAAAAAATAGGGCCGGAAGTGTGCGAGTGAAAACCGGAAAAAAAGACCTGCTTCCGTGGGCGCTGGGGGCGGTTCTCGTCGTTTCCCTCGCACTGTACGTCTTTACGAAATTCTTTTTACTGGGAGTCGTCGCCCTCGCTTCTTTTCTCGCACTGGTTTTCATCGACGTCGCGCCATCCAAGTGGGACAGGCAGTCGGTCAGGACGGCCGCCAAGGAAGTCGGCGTCGCGGTCGCGGCGGCAGTCGCCATCTGGGTCGGCTTGATAGTCTTCCTGCAGACGCCGTCGCCAATCGACGCCGTCACGTCGTGCAGTATGGTTCCGGTCCTCGACCGGGGTGACTTGATTCTGGTGCAGGGCGGCGAAGTCAAGGCGCCGAAAATCCGTTTTTCCGGCTCCTTCCCCGAAGTGGGAGTGCGGAAAACTCCCTGCGTGAAGGAAGTGGGTGGCCAGTCCCTCCAGTGGCAGTGCACTTCGGCCGTAATCGCAGGCGGCCAGTCGTTCGGCTTCAACTCCTCCAATGACGTCGTCGTCTTCGACACGCCTACGCACGGCCTGGTAGTCCACCGCGCCTGGCTCGCGTTTGAGAACGAGTCAGGCGTTTTTTTAGTGACCAAGGGAGACAATAACGACGGACTGGACCAAGAGTCGGACATCGGTTTCGTGGAAAAAAGCAGGCTGCACGGGAAAGTAGTCGCTCGTCTCCCCTACGTCGGCTTGCTGAAGCTGTTTTTGTTCGGCCAGTTCGACGAGCCGCCGGGCTGCAACGTGCGCATACGCTAGAGCCGTTGTTTTTCAAAAGAAGTTGGGCAAAGCCGGTTAAGGTTTCCTTGCGGAATCGCCTTTTGATCCTTTTGATCTTGCGATCCAAGGTTTCCCGAAAGTATTTCTACCTTCTTCACCTCCAGTGTTTTACACTGTGGATGGTACCCCTGGCCTTGCCTCCTGCAAAAGTAGGGAAAGGCGGCTATAAAAATTTTTTGAGACTACGCGCCAGTGACTCGCGCAATGGTTTTTTAAGGCCGCCGCAGCAATAATGTGTCTAAAACAAAGGTTTTTCTCGTTACAAGGGGGTTGTTCGAATGGAGTTAGTGGCAGCCGACGCCAAGGCATTCAAGCAAGCGATTGACGCCATAGTCAACTTGGTTGACGAAGGCACTTTCGAAATCACTGCAAAGGGAATGCACTTGCGCGCCATGGACCCGTCGCAAATCGCGATGGTCGACTTTCTGCTGCCCGCCGAGGCGTTCGCGAAGTTCACGGTCCCCAATGAAGTGGCTTCGCTCGGCGTCAACATGGTCGACTTGAGCAAGGTACTCGCCCGCGCGCGCTCGGACGAAAAACTCTCGATTTCCTTGGACGAGAAGGCAAGCAAGTTCGTCCTCGACTTTTCCGGCAAGAGCAAGAGGAGCTTCAAAATGCCTTTGATGGACTTGAGCG
>JBFMEM010000045.1:0-8185 GCA_040753335.1 Microcaldota archaeon | reverse complement strand
AATGACCACTAAACTGCGCTGGCTCCTCTCCCAAAAAACGCCGTACGAAAAACTCAAGGAAATAATGGAAACCGACTTGCGGGGAGAAATAGTACCGCAAAAACCAAGTTAAAAAATCTGCTTTCCGGTTTTGCCGAACAACTGCATGGCCTTCAGCCAATCGGAATACGCCTTGCTGACCCGCGTTTTTTCAAGCGGCGTCAACTGCATCAAGCCCGCAAGCCCCTCCTTAAAAGTGCGCAGAAAAAAAAATTCTTCGATGCCAATGCTTCTCGTAGATTCCCGCATCTGCCGCGCCAACCCAATTACGGCCGCCCGCGCTCGGCGGTCGCACACTTCCGCTAAGTCGAGAACCGAGTGAACTATTTTCTCATCGCGCTCAACCAACAAGGCCTTCGCCGCCTCGCCCCCACTTCGAGCCGCCAGTCTTGCCATATCCACTTCTTGGACACTTACGCGAAGCGCCTTCTTTCTCTCGTCGAACCATTTCTGCAGCTCTATTCTGCGCCGCGCGATCTCCGCCAAGTGATGAAAATGAGTTGGTTTAGCGGGGTCAAGTTCTTCTATTTCATGGCGGGCGGGCAGCAAGTACCTTCTCGAAAAGGTCATGAACAGGTTTTTGTCCCAAGATATTAAATACGTGCGGAACGTCGTTTCTCCAGTGACGCCAGTGGCCAAGGAATTCAAGCAAGCAATAATTATCAGAAGTGACTTGGGAATGGGCAAGGGAAAAATGGTTGCGCAAGGCAGCCACGCATCGCTCCTGGCAAACGACGCCGCGCAACGCGAGCACCCTGACTGGGGGCGGGCGTGGAGCGAAAGCGGATGCAAGAAAATCGTGTTGAAAGTCGGTTCTGAAAAAGAACTGGCGTCCCTGTTTACGGCCGCTAAGAAGGCAAAGCTCCCTTGTTCGCTGGTCGTCGACGCGGGCCACACGCAGATACTGCCGGGAACCAAGACCGGCGTCGCCATAGGCCCCGCGCCCGAGCGCGACGTCGACAGGCTGACCGGCGAACTCAAACTCCTTTAAGCGCGGAGGCGAAAAGGTTTTTCAATGCCCCGTGCGTGTAATTGCTTATGCCCTACCTCGAAGAACTCGTCAGCAAGACCAAGGCCGAACAAAAGGGAATCGAGGGAATAGGCCTCCTGCCCGCCGAGCCAACAAAGCCGGCCGAGCCGGCGAAGCCCGCGGTAAAGGAAGAAGAAAAAATCCTTGTAGAAAAATACGGCGACGTCCGCATCTACAAAGTCAAAGGCGAAGCGCTTTACAGGTACGAAGTGCCGACTCCCCACTACCGCGGCGAGGAAAAAGCGCTCATCAGCGCGCTCATCGAAATCGCTTCGAAAGTAATCTCCCCCGAGCGCGAGGCAGGAAAGACCACGGAACAACGCAAGTTCTCTTACCTCCAGCGCATCCTCGACATAATCGACTCCTCGCCCGAGCTCCGCGTGCCGCCGGCGGCAAAGGAATTCTACGCCGAGGCGGTGACGAGGGAAATGGTGGGATGGGGCTTGATAGACCCCCTGCTTCACGACGACAAGCTCGAAGACATTCTCTTGATCGGGCCCAACCAGCCGGCGTACGTCTTCCACCGCAAGTACGACATGATGAAGACCAACATCCTTTTCTACGACGACAAGGACATCAAAGACCTCATAGACCGCATCGCGCGCAACATCGGACGCCACATCGACATCCAAAGCCCCTTGCTTGACGCGAGGCTGCCCGACGGAACGCGCGTCAACGCGACAGTGCCCCCGGCGAGCGTCAACGGCAGCACGCTGTCGATCCGCAAGTTCCGCCAAGACCCCATCACCATCGTCGACTTAGTCAACTTCGGAACCCTCAACTACGACGCAGGCGCGTTCCTATGGCTTGCGACGGACGGCTTCGGCGCAAAACCCGCCAACATAGTCATTTCCGGCGGCACGGCTTCAGGAAAAACTACGAGCCTCAACGTGTTAGCCTCGTTCATTCCCAACAACGAAAGAATTATTACCATCGAGGACACCGCGGAATTATCGCTGCCGCTCGACCACTGGGTGCGCTTCGAAACACGTCCGCCCGGAATGGAGGGCGTCGGCGAAATCACGATGGACATGCTCGTCAAGAACTCGTTGCGCATGCGGCCCGACAGGATAATCGTGGGCGAAATCCGCGGCGAAGAAGGACACACGCTGTTCTCGGCAATGAACACGGGGCACGACGGCGTAGAATTGGCAACGGAGCCCGTATATTTCTCAGATGGCCAAATAAAGGAAGCAGAGCGCTTCTTTTCAGAAAATTATTCTCCCGGTAAGGTCGTGAAGGAAGGCGCCTTCGAGTACATTCCGCTGGCCAACGGGCCGCAAGTGCTTGCACTTGACAGGGAAAGCCTGAAGCTCGCGCACAAACCGGTCCTACGCATTTGGAGGCGGCCGAGAAAAGACGGAGAAAAAATGATTCGAATAACTACCAATGGAAAACGACAAATTGCACTCTCGCACGACCACCCGGCGTACCGCATAAATGACGAAGGCTTCTTGGAGCAAGTGCACGCGTCACAGCTCAGGAACGGAGACTTGATGGCGACCCCGCGAATCATACGAATTGATTCTGAAACAATTGAAGCAACGTTTTCACACCGGAAAAAAAATTCGGCGCGCCTTGAAAGCGTCGATGAAAAGATTGCTTACTGCACGGGAGTTCTGCTAGGCGACGGCCACCTTGGACGGAGCCAACTGAGCATTGACATCGACGACCGCAGCGTGATCGACGCCTTCAATGAAAAAATAACGGCGTTTACAGACGCGGAAATGCACGTTACCTACCTGAAAGACAAGCACTGTTGGCGCGCCTGCAATGGATGCATGTCTCTCCCGAAGTTGTTTAACGAAGTGTTTGAAGTGCCTCTCGGCAACAAAACAAAGAAGTTCGCCGTGCCGCAGAAAATTCTTGCTTCGCCGGACAGCGTTGTTGCGGCTTTCCTGCGCGGAATCTATGACTGCGAGGCCTTCGTGGGAACTGCGCAGCAAGGCATTGTTTTTGTTCTCTCAAACAAAAAAGCCATTTCCCAAATCAAGCACCTGCTGCTACGCTTCGGAATGCAAAGCAGGTTGTACGAGCAAGAGAAAGACGGTCACGGAAACCGCGGCCCCTACTACCGGCTGGTTATTTACGACAAGCAGAGTATTGCGAAATTTGCGAAAAACATTGGCTTCAACCACGCTAAAAAGAAAAGCAAGCTGAAGCAACTCGTCGTAGCAGTCGGCAACGCGAAAAAAAACACTAACGTCGACCTCGTTCCCGCCGCTTCTTTGGTTAAGAAAGTCCGCAACGCCCTGCGCCTGACGCAGGAAGAACTCTCGGTTCTGGCAGGATTCGGAAAAACTCGGGCGGTCGTAAGGAACTACGAATGCGGCCAACGAGTGCCGTCGACGGCGGCGCTGAAACAAACATGCGCGGCGCTGGTCAAAAAATTCAATGAAAGAACCGCGTTGTTGAAACGGGGCTTCAACAGAATGGAGCAAGTGGTTGAAGAATGGCCGCAGCAACCCTCCGCCGCAGCTCACGCAACACTCGAACTACTCGGAGAGCTTAGGCTGAATGCTAGCCTTCTTGAAAAAAACAGCGGCTTGGGGCACGCCTACCTTCACCACTTCGCGAAGGGAACCATGGCGCCCGGAAAGCAGCGCATTCGGGAAGTATGCGCAGCCTTGAATGAGCTGCTTCTCGAAGCCAACTTCGAGCTGGCCGACGCGAAAAAAACGATACTGCACTTGCAGGCACTCGCAAACTCTGACGTCGTATTCGAGAAAATAATCGGGTTAAAGGAAACGCCCGCCACCCCCTTCGTGTACGATTTAACGGTTGAAGACTGCCACACCTACTTGAGCGGAACGAACGGCGGAATATTCATTTCAAACTGCATGGGCACTTTGCACGCGAACAGCGCAAAGGAGACGCTGATTAGGCTGGCGAACCCTCCCATCAGCATTCCGCTGATAATGCTGCAGTCGCTTAACTTCATCGTCATGCAGCAGCGCATCAACGACCGCCGCAAGGGACTCATCCGGCGCATTACGGAAATCGCGGAAATAATTTCGGTCGAGGAAAACCAGATGCCAAAGCTCCAAATCCTCTACCAGTGGGACCCGGCGAAGGACGTGCTCGCAAGCACGGGAATGAATTCGATGTACATGCAGACGCTCAGCCGGTACACGGGCTTCAGCAGGGAAACGCTTTTGGAGGAAATAAGCACTCGCGCGAAAATATTGCAGGAGCTCAACAACCGCAACGTCCGCGGCCTCAAGGAAGTTTGTTCGGTGACGCAGAACTACATTCTCAGGACGCGCGGCAAGATATGAGTTGAGCTAATGCCAGAAACAAAGCTGGAGCGGCTCAAGAAAGCGGTCGAGAAAACCGAGGTTGAGGCGACCGCCGAGCAAGCGACGGAAGAGCGCGCGACGCGGCGCGAGGAACTCGACGTCATCATCACGAAGCTCAAGCGCAAGCAGCAGATCGGAACCGGCGAGGCGGAAAAGAAACTTGTTGAAATCCGCGAGCACGTCGAAGCGTCGTCCGGCGAGCTGACGAGAAGCGCGATTGCCAAGATCACCGTCAAGGCGGACATTGAGAAGACGCCGGTCGGCCGTTTTTACGCAATGTTCGAAGACCCCTTGTCGAAAATCGGTGCCTTGTTCTACATGTTTCCCGCCACCAAGAACTTGAAGAACAACTTGGACGGCGCCAACATGCCTTTCACGCCCGAGGTCTACCTCATAATAACCATCGTCGCGTCGCTTGCAGTCGGCGCTGGCGCGTGGCTCGTTTCGACGGCGCTCATGGCGACGATTGGAACGCTGAGCATCGCGTCGTTGTTTTCATCGATTTCGCTGGGCTTCGTCCTCGCGGCCGCCGCCTTTGCCGGCACGGGCTTTCTCGTCCTCTGGTACCCTTCTAACGTCGCTTCCGGCCGCGCGAACAAGATCGACAAAGAACTTCCGTTCGCGCTGCGCCACCTCGCGACGCAGATCAAGGCCGGAGTCAGCTTGAACCGCGCGATCGCCTCGGTCGGCGCGGCGAACTACGGCGTGCTCACGCAGGAAATCAACCGCACGCTCGCCGACTTGGAGGGGGGAGAGAGCACTGAAGGCGCGTTGCTGAAACTGGCTTCGCGCAACCGCTCGCGCGGCCTCAGGCGCGCGGTGGTGCAGATTACGCGCGCGCTGCGCACCGGAGGCAACTTGGCGGAAATAATTTCCAGCATTGCGGAAGACATTGCGTTCGAAAGCCGCATGAAAATCCGCGACTTCACCGAACTCCTCAACATAATCAGCATCGCGTACATCATGATGGCCGTGGTCGCGCCGGTCATGCTCACCATCCTCTCGTCGGTGGCGCAGCTGCCGGTGTTCGGCGGCGGACTGGCGTTCTCGCTTGTCTTGGGCGCGTTCACCGGCATTCTCGCCATGGTGGGCGTAATAATTTTCGTGATTAAAGCAATGGAGCCGACTGCCGCGTAAGGGTTTGAGAGCAATGGACTTGGTTAAAACGCTGGCCGCAACGTACGAAAAGTACAAGCGCTACTACCAGGCAACGGGCTTGAAAATCAGTTTTCCCGCCTTTATTGCAACAATGCTGGCGCTGGCGGTAATCGCCGCTTTTTCCAGCATGGGCTTCATTCAATTCCTTCCGCCGAAGCTCCAGCAAAACGCCTCCCTCCTCGCGGGCGCGCTGTTTTTCGCAATAATGAGTATGATAGTCGGCATTCCCATGACGCTGCGCAACAACCGCATCGACGCAATCGACACCAACCTACCCGACGCGTTGAAGCACATGGCTCTCGTCCTCAAGGCAGGAGGAACGACGGAGGCTGCGCTGGAGGAAGTCGCTGGCGCGGACTACGGGCCTTTGAGCGAGGAACTAACGGTCTCGCTCAAGCAACTCAGGGAAGGAAAGCCCTTCGACGACGTGCTGCGCGACACCGCCGCAATAACCGGCTCTACGCTCTTCGTACGCACCGCAAGCATCATAGTCGACGCCCGCAAGGCCGGCGCGGGCCTTGCGGACGTCATGAACGCGATTGCGGAAGACGCGCGCGAAGTCCTGCGCATCACGCGAGAGCGCAAGGCCAGAACGATGATGCACGTAGCCTTCCTCCTCATTTCCGGCATTTTCCTCTCGCCCTTCATCTTCGGCTTCACCATGTCAATCGTGGAGTTCATGAGCACGGGCATAGCAGGCAGCGGCGGCTTCGGCGAAAGCCCGCTGACGCAAAACTTTACGCTCAGCCAGTGCACGCGACCCTGCCTCGCCCAACAAGACCCAATAATGGCCGCCTTCATCTCAGTCGGCCTAACGCCCGCCGAAGAAATGAAGGCGTTGTTCGACTGGAGGCTGCTTGCAATGGACCAGCTTCTGCTCCTCTTCCTGTCCGCACAGTCGTTCATGACCCTCGTGGCAATAGGCATGGTCCGCGAAGGCAAAATGATTAAGTATGCCCTCTACTTTCCCTTTTCCATACTCATGGTGCTGACAGTCTACCTGGGCGGAAAGTTATTCAGCACCTTCGTCATAGGAACGTAGGAAGCGAAACGAGGCAAGAGCACGAAAATGGAGAAAGCGCAGACCGCAATAGAATACCTCCTGCTGGTAGCCTTGGCCGTGGTTGCGGTGACGGCGATTGCCTACCTAGTGAAAACGATTATGTCGGGTTGATGCCAACAATGGATGAAAAAGCGCAGGGAGCCTTCGAATACATCCTCCTGCTGGCGGCGGTGCTGCTCATAGTGGTGCTCAGCATACTCATCCTCAAGGGGGACGTGCTGCGGCCGAGCCAGGAAACAGTCCGCGAAAACGTCGGCGCCTTCTCTAACGCAACGAACTGCTCTGCCTTGAATGCTTCGGAAGAAGAAATCACGCGCTGCCTCACCGGAACCTAGCTTTTCCTCGTCCCGAGAAATGCTTTTAAACCCCCTCTCATAATAACTCCAGCCAAAAAAAAATTCCGTTAATGGAGGTAGATAAGAAAAATGAACATACCCACCAAAAAGAAAGGCCAAGGAGCCTTCGAATACATACTACTACTCGCAGGAATCCTACTCATAGTAGTACTCGTAATAGTCATCCTCAAAGGAGGACTACTAACAGAAACACAAACAAACGTGCGCGAGTCCGCTGGAACCAGCCAAGCAAACGCGAGAACAAACTGCTTGAACTGGTGCGGCACAGGAGCGTGGAGATACATGGGCGACAACAACGCTGCAAACGCCTCGTGCGTGGACTACGGCTCAACCGGCTTGCTGGGCTCAAGTCCCAACGCGAACTGCTTCTACCCGACCTGCTCTAACGCAACTTACGCAGGAATAGCCCCGCAGAACGCGCGCGCATGCGGCCTGTTCTCTACGGACGTTCCAGCATAAATCAGATTGAAGCGCCCTGCCGGGCGCCCCCTTCTTCTTTTTTCTCTTTCTTTTTGTTTTCAAGCCGTTTTGAAAAAGCTTTTTATTGACTGCCCGCGTCAGCAACTCACGCAATAGTTTCAGGAGGTTTAACCAAAATGATTGCAAGCCGGAAAAAAGGACAAGGAGCATTCGAGTACATCCTGCTCTTGGCGGGAATTCTGTTGATAGTAGTGCTGATAATCGTCATCCTAAAAGGAGGGCTGTTGAGCGAAACGCAGGTGAACGTCCAACGCACGTCAACCATGAGCCAGTCGGCGGCAAGAGCCAATTGCTTCAACTGGTGCGGAGACGGCGCGTGGAGGTACGTCAACCAGAGCGTGAACCTAAACGTCTCCCCGGCCGGCAATCCTTTCAATCCCTCGACTGCCTGCACGCTGGAAAACGGCTTGAGCACCGCACCCAACGCGTCTTGCTTCTACACCCCGACCGGCAGCAACGGAACGTGCAACAACTATACCGCCGTCGCTGCCTCGGGCAGCAATGTCCCGCCCCAGAACGCCAGGTTCTGCGGCTACTTCGCGGAAGGCGTGCCCCCGCAGTAAACGCGCCGCGCCTTGCTTGAAGGCGCACCCCCCTCTTTTTTATTTCCGTCCAGCGTCAGCACTGTGGTAAAATGGACGAACGCGGCCAGACTGCAACCGAGTACCTCCTAATCCTAGCGCTGGCGCTCGTCGTCCTCGGAATCGTTTTGGCGCTTGCGCTGCGCACGCGCGACTTCTCCGACTTGCTTACCGCGAGA